>DASTLZ010000033.1:0-5191 GCA_035714425.1 Sphingomonas sp. | reverse complement strand
CCAAACGTGCGGCCTGAACGAGACCTTGGTAAACCGGTTCGTAACGCGAAATATTTGACGACCAGTTACGATCGCTTTCCACGGAAGCCCGCGCCGTCGCACGTCGCGCGTCCCAGCCGGATCGATCCGCGAACATCGCTGCCAGCGCCGCGGCGATCGCGGCGGGATCGTCGGGGGCGAACAGCGTGCCCGTCTCGCCGTCGCGGATCAACGCGCGGTGCCCGCCGACATCCGACGCCGCGACCAGCCGCCCCTGCGCCATTGCCTCCAGCGGCTTGAGCGGCGTGACCAGATCGGTCAGCCGCATGCGCTTGCGGGGATAGGCCAGCACGTCGATCAGGGCGTAATAGCGGTCCACCTGCGTATGCGGCACGCGCCCGACGAAGCGGATTGCATCGGCCACCGGCGAAGCCGCGGCCTGGGCTCGCAGCGTCTGCTCCATTGGGCCACCGCCGACCAGCACCAGTCGCGCTTTGGGGCGCGCCGCGACGAGCAGCGGCATCGCCGCGATCAGATCGTCGAGCCCTTCGTAATCGTAGAAGCTGCCAATGAAGCCGACCACCTCGGCATCCGCAAGCCCCAGCTCGTCCGCCAAGGCGGGGTCGCGCGGCGCCGTATCGCCAAACAGGGTCAGGTCGACGCCATTGGGCGAGACCATGATCTTGCCCGCATCGATGCCCCGTGCGATCAGATCGCCGCGAAGCCCTTCGCAAATCACCGCCACCGCATCGGCGCGTCGGACCGCCCAGGTCTCCAGCGCGCGGGTCGCGCGATAGCGGGGCGACCCTTGCGTACCGGTCCCGTTGCCAACCGCCGCATCTTCCCAGAACGCCCTGATCTCATAGACCAGCGGCACCTTGCGCCGCCGTGCCACGACCAGGGCGGCCAGGGCATCCAGCACCGGCGAATGGGCATGGATCACGTCGGGCGAGAAATCCTCCGCCGCGCGCGCGATCCGCTTCGCAAATGCCCCGATGCCCGCGATCTCGCCCAGCACCCCGCCCTGACGCCCGACGTTGGTGCGATGGAAATCGAGGCCGTCCACCGTCTCGACCTCGGCCTGCCCCGCACCGTGCCGTGGTCCGGTCACCCCCGCCACCCGCCAGCCGCGCGCGATCTGCGCTTTCAGGATCGCGCGTGTGCGGAACGTATAGCCGCTCTGCAACGGCAGCCCGTGATCGAGAACGTGGAGGATCTTCATCACGATACCCTGACATGCCGCGACTTAAGGCGCCGTCAACCGCGACGCCGTAGAGATGGGAGAGAACAGCACATGATAAACAATTTCACCATCCTTCTGACGCACGGCCTGATGCTGCTCGCCGCCTGGCGCCTGCTGCGCCGGCCCGATGTGGACCGCGAAGGTCCGCCGCCGGTGCGGCGCTTCGGCAAGCGGCGCGCGCCCGATGCTTGACCTGTTTCTCGTCGGCTTCCTCGTCGCGTTCATGGGCATCGGGATGGCGCGGCCGTTCCTGCTGATCTGCGTCTATGCCTATATCGACATCCTGTCGCCGCAGCGGCTGACCTATTGGCTGCTGAACAGCGTGCCGATCTCGCTCATCGCCTTCGTCGCGGCGGTCGGCGCCTGGGCGGTGTTCGATGCCAAGCAGGACACGCGTGTCGCGCCGCGCCAGGTCCTGCTGCTGATCCTGATGGTCTATTGCGGGATCACGACGATCAACGCCGACTTCCCGATCGATGCGCAGGAAGTTTGGGGCACCACCTGGAAGTCTCTGGTGTTCGCCGCCTTCCTCCCACTGACGCTGCGCACCAAATTACGCATAGAGACGCTGCTGCTGTTCATGATCCTGTCGGTCGCGACGATCATCATCGTCGGCGGGATCAAGACCGCGGTCAGCGGCGGCGGCTATGGCGAATTGAACCTGATGGTCGACAACAACAGCGGCCTTTACGAAGGCAGCACCATCTCCGCGGTCGCGGTCGCCATCGTGCCGCTGATCCTGTGGTTCACCCGCTTCGGCACGATCTTTCCGTCGGACTGGCGGGTGAAAGCCTTCGCTTACGCCTTGTGCGTGTCGTGCCTGCTGATCCCGGTCGGCACGTCGGCCCGTACCGGTCTGCTCTGCATCGCACTGCTCGGGGTGCTGCTGTGGCGCCACACCAAGCGCAAGATCCTGTATCTGGGCCTGACCGCTCTCGTCGGCGTCGCGTCGATCCCGTTCCTGCCGTCGTCGTACACGCAGCGGATGGAGACGATCAAAAGCTATGACGCGGACCAATCCGCCTCCACCCGCCTCGCCGTCTGGGCGTGGACGCTGGATTACGTGCGCGACCATCCGTTCGGCGGCGGGTTCGTTTCGTACAAGCAGAACCGGCTGAAAATGACGCTGAAGGAACCGGACGGCAGCATCCGCATCGTTACCGATCAGGCGCGCGCCTTTCACAGCGCGTATTTCCAGATGCTGGGCGAACAGGGGTATCCGGGGCTGGTCCTGTGGCTCATCATCAACGTCGCGGGGCTGGTGCGGATGGAAATTCTCGCCCGCCGCTATCGCCGGGACGTTGACCGGGCCTGGGTGTCACCCCTGGCCAGCGCGCTGCAATCCGCGCATCTGATCTATCTGCTGGGCGCGGCGTTCGTCGGGATCGCGTTCCAGCCGCTCGTCTATATGCTCATGGGCTGCCAGATCGGCCTCGACACCTATCTGGCGCGCAAGCGGATCGAAGCGACGCCTGCGCCCGCAATGGGCAAGCGCGTCGCGGCGCGAGGCGGCGCTTAGCTGGCCAGCTTGCTGCCCAGCCACGCCACCATATATTCGAGGCACGCGACCCGCCGCTTCAGCCCGCTGTCGGTGATGCGATCGACGTGGAAGAACCGGCGCATCGCCGGGAAACCCAGGTCGATCACGCGCCCCAGATAATCGGGGGTCAGGATGCCGCCATGCTCGTCGGACATCGGCTTCATCCGCCGCTGGATCGCATAGGATCGTTCGCGCAGCCACACCGGCCGGTTGCGTGTCGCGCCTTCTTCCAGGCGATAGCGCACGCCGGGCGCGCCCGTGAAATCATGGCCATAGCCCGACACGTGCCGCGCCAGCGCAGGATCGATCGCGTTTATCATCATCCCTTCGAACCGCCCGGCGAATTTGATGTCGGTCGGCAGCCGCATCGCCTCTGCCATCAATACCGGATCAAGGAAGGTCATCGCCCACGGGCCGTACCGCGATTCGATATTGATCTCCCAGCGGAACAGCGAGCGCAGGCGCGTTCGTGGGAATGCCTGTTCCATTCGCCGGCGATCGAGCATTTCGTTGCGGTCGTCGCAGAAGACGGCCGCCGCCACCTTGTCGGCGATGCGTTCGCGGTACGCCTTGGCGTCGAACAGATCGGTCGCGTCGCTCGCGATGAAGCGGGAGTTGAAACAGCGCGTCACGGTCATCGCCGATACGGGGCGATCGGCGAGCATGAAGAAATCGCGGTACACTTCGCCGCCGCCGCCCGACACCGCCAGCGCACCATTGGCGTGGCGCTTCTCCCGCGCCAGCGCGTTGACGCCGTTGTCGAACAGATTGCCGAAATTAGGCAAGCCATCCAGTTCGTGGAAATTGCGCTTCGCTTGCACGGTGAAGGCATCCTGCGCGATGGGATCGGCCTGTTTGTCGATCCATTCGACGTCGAACCCCTCGGCTTTGCCGATCGCTTTGGCGATCACCACGTCCGATCCGCTCGGCGGGCCGTAGACGTAGACGCGCGGCTGACAGCCGGCAGCGCGCAAGGCGGCCAGCATCAGCCGCGAGTCCATGCCCCCGGACAACGGGCAGTTGATCTGATTCCCAAACGCATCGACCTGCGCCTGCGTCACGCGCATCAATTGGGCGGAATTGCGCGCGATCATCTCCGCAAGCGGCAGCGCATCATCGGGGGGCACGATCAGCGGCTTCGACAGCGCGTGGGACAATGTGCCCGTCGGCGTGAGTTCGACCAGCCGTTCGGGACCAAGGAATTTCAGTTCGTTCCAGACCGTGTCGTTGCCGATCGAACAGACGCCGAACGCCCATTCGTACAAGCCCTGCACATGGAAACTGACCTTCGGCATCGCGGCCAGCGTCGCCAGTTGCGAGGTCGAGAAGATCCGCTCGTCGGTATCGTGGAACAATTGATACACGCCGTAGCAATCGCCCAGCAGGAACGTGCGCCCGCCGCGCCGCACGACCGCGACGAAATGGCCGCCGACGCGCGTCCAGTCCGGCGCCGGCATCATGTCGGATGCCAGCAATGCCTTCAGCGCGGGCCGGCCGTACCGTCCGTCGACGACGATCGTGCCGGCGACCGCGACCAGATCGTCGCCGTCGATCAGCAGCGAATCGGGGCCGCCGTTGATCGCGGGCGCATGGATCAGCCGCCATCCCGGCACATCATGCCCGCTGAGGCCGCGCATGCCATGCAGCGCGAATTGTTCGCGCGCGGCGGTTTCGGACTGGCAGGCGAACACCGGATCGGCGGTCGAGACGAGGAAGAGTGCACCCATGCTCGGATGCGTATCAGCCGACCGCTAACATTCCTTCAAAGGGGTATCTTCGCCCTCAATCGCGGTTGCCGCCCAGAAAACCGAACAGCCCGGAGGAGGCGCCGTTGCTGTCGGGCTCCTGGTCATCCGCCAGTTCCTCCTCCAGCGCGCGCAGGATGGCGGCGTTGAACGCGGGGATGTCGCTAGGCTTGCGGCTGGTGATGAGGTTGCCGTCGACGACGCATTCCTCGTCGCTGAAATCGGCGCCTGCGTTTTCCAGGTCGGTGCGGATGGATGCATAGCCGGTCAGGCGCCGCCCATCGATGACGTCCGCTTCGGCCAGCAGCCAGGGGGCGTGGCAAATGGCGGCGACGATCTTGCCGTCCTCCATGAATTCGCTGACGATCTCGATGGCGCGATTGTACATGCGCATCTTGTCCGGGTTGGCGACTCCGCCGGGCAGCACCAGCGCGTCGTAATCGTCGGTATCGACATCGTCGATCGACAGGTCGGGCGTCGCCATTTCCGCCTTGTTGATGTCGTGCTCCATGCCCTGGATCGGATCGGTCTTGATCGACGCGAGCGACACTTTGGCCCCTGCGGCTTCCATCGCGCGCCTCGGTTCGAACAATTCGGCGGTTTCGAATCCGTCGGCGGCCAGCATCAGCACGCGCGCTTGGGTCAGGTCGGCCATGATCGTTCCTCGGGGATCTTTAACAGCCG
>DASTLZ010000032.1:0-2366 GCA_035714425.1 Sphingomonas sp. | reverse complement strand
CTATACCATGCCCGAGATCGCGGGCGTCGGCCTTACCGAGGAAGCCGCCGCCGCCAAGACGGCCCAGAGCGGGGGCATCAAGGTCGGCAAATTCCCCTTCGCCGCGAACAGCCGCGCGAAGACGAACCGCGACACCGACGGCTTCGTCAAGGTGATCGCGGACGCAAAGTCCGATCGCGTGCTGGGCGTGTGGATCGTCTCCTCGCTGGCCGGCACGATGATCGCGCAGGCGGCGCAGGCGATGGAATTCGGCGCGACCAGCGAAGACATCGCCTATACCTGCCACGCGCACCCCACGCATGCCGAGGCGCTGAAGGAAGCCGCGATGGCGGTGCAGGGCAAGCCGATCCACATGTGATCCGCCGCCCCCTCCCCCCTGGGGCTGGTGGCGCGAAATCGGGTGAAGCAATGACGCAGGACGCAAACTGATGGCGCAGATGGTGGCGGGCAGCGGCAGGTCGACACTGGGCGAGGGCGTCTTGTGGAGCGACCGCGCGCAGGCGGTCTATTGGGTCGACATTCTTGGCAAGCGGCTCAACCGGCTGACGCTGGCCGACGCGGCGGTGGTCGGCTGGGACATGCCGGAGGCGATCGGCTGGGTGATCGAACGCGAATCCGCCGCCGGGTTCATCGCCGGTTTCGCCAGCGGCTTCGCCGAACTGGAGCTGGACCCGCTCCGCATCCGCCCGCTCCACGATCCCGAGCCTGATTTGCCCGCCAACCGCATGAACGATGCCAAGGCGGACCCGCAGGGGCGTATCTGGGCCGGGACGATGCCGTTTTCGTGCGAAGGCGACACCGGCGCATTCTATCGGTTCGACCCGGACGGGCGCTGCACGCGGGTGCAGGCACCCTATTGCATCCCCAACGGCCCGGCGATCACGCCCGATGGCCGCAGCCTGTTCCACACGGAAACGGCCAAGGGCATCATCTATCGCATGGCGATCCATGACGACGGCAGCCTGGGTGCGCGCGAACCCTTCGTGCGCTTCGAAGACGATTGGGGCAGCCCGGACGGGATGACGCTGGACGCCGACGGCGGGCTGTGGGTCGCGCATTGGGGCGGCGGTTGCGTCAGTCGGTTCGATCCTGCCGGCAAGCGCGAGCGCAGCATCGCGCTGCCCGCGTCGCAGATCACCAATTGCGCGTTTGCCGGCGACGCGCTGGACCGCATGTTCGTGACGTCGGCCGCGGACGGCCGCGACGACGAGCCGCAGGCGGGCGCGCTGTTCGAAGTCGATCCCGGCTGTCGTGGCCTCCCCACGCTGCGGTTCGGGGGATGACCGGCGCGTTCATCGCCGTCGACTGGGGCACCAGCAACCGCCGCGCGTTCCGGATCGAGGACGATGTCGTCGTCGCCAGCGAACGCGACGATCGCGGCGCGTCGCTGGTCGCGGCGGATGCATATCCGGCGGAAATCGCCGGCCTGCGCGCGCGCCTGGGCGATCTGCCGGTGCTGATGGCGGGCATGGTCGGATCGAACATCGGCTGGCGCGCCGTCCCCTATATCGCCGCACCCGCGACGCTGGATGCGGTGGCGCACGGCTTGGCGCGGATCGACGCGCGCACGATGATCGTACCCGGCGTGTCGTACAGCGAAGGCGACCGCGCGGACGTTATGCGCGGCGAGGAAGTGCAGCTGTTCGGCGCCGTCGCGGCGGGGCTGGCGCCTGCCGATGCGCTGCTGTGCCAGCCGGGCACCCATTGCAAATGGGCGACGATGAAGAATGGCGCGATCGTCCGCTTCGTCACCGCGATGACGGGCGAATTGTTCGCGCTGCTGCGCACCCACGGCCTGCTCGCGCGGCAATTGGGCGGCGTGGTGGAGGACGGACCGGCGTTCCGCGCCGGCGTGGGCGAAGGCGCGAAGCGCGACCTTTCCGCCAGCCTGTTCGGCATCCGCGCCAGCGCGATATTGGGCCTGCGCGAGGATGCCGACGCCGCCGCGTTCGCCAGCGGCCTGCTGATCGGCAGCGACGTCGCGGTGCGGCTGGCGGAGGCGGGCGGCGTCGACGTCCACATCCTCGCCGACGCCGGGCTCGGCGGCCTGTACCGTGCGGCGGTGGAGACGCTGGGCGGTACGGCACGGATCATCGACAGCCGGGCGGCGTTCATCGCCGGCATCACTCGCATCTGGAATTCGATCGCATGAACCACCTGCAAAGCTTCGACGCCGCCTTCGCGCGCTGCCCGCTGGTCGCCATCCTGCGCGGCGTGAAGCCCGATGAGGTGGAAGACATCGGCGAGGCGCTGGTCGCGGCCGGCTTCACGATCATCGAAGTGCCGTTGAACTCGCCCGACCCGCTCAACAGCATCGCGCGGCTGGCCAAGCGCATGGAAGGGCGCGCGATCATCGGCGCTGGCAC
>DASTLZ010000031.1:0-30813 GCA_035714425.1 Sphingomonas sp. | reverse complement strand
CGAATTCCGGCTGCTCAAGCATTTCCTGGAGCATCCCGGCTGGGTCTTCTCGCGCGAACGGCTGCTCGACGCGGTGTGGGGGCATGACAGCGATATCGAGGCGCGCACCGTCGACGTCCACATCCGCCGCCTGCGCAAGGCGATCAACGTCGGCGCCTTGCCCGACGTGATCCGCACCGTGCGCTCCGCCGGCTATTCGCTCGACGCCAGCGCCTGACGCGGGCGTCCGGCGGCGCAGTGACCGAATCGCCTGCGAAACGACGGACCCAAGCTCGCATATGTGCGTTGGACGGCTGCGTGACGCGATTTGCGCATCGATTTTTCAGGAGATTCGCGATGAAATCCATCCTTTTGGCAGCAGCCGCGCTGCTCGCCGTCCCGGCCCTGGCGCAGACCGCCCCTGCCGGCGACATGTCCGGTCAGGCACAGACCGCACCGGCGACGGCCGCGCCTGCGACCCCGCCGGCGGCCGATGCTCCGCCGACGACCGCGCCCGCCGATGCGTCAGCGCCCGCTCCGGCAGACCCCGCAGCGGCACCTGCCGATCCGGCAGCGGCAGCAGCCCCCGCGCCGATGGCAGCGCCCGCCGCCCCGGCCGCAGCTGGCGCCCCGGTGTTCCAGCCGATGGCCGTCGAGCCCGCCCCGGCGCCGCTTGCCAAATACCCGGTCTGCCGCAAGGGCCAATATGACAAGTGCATCCAGCGCGGCGGCAAGTAAGCCCGTTGCACCGCTGATATGACCGTCTAAGAAAAGGCGCTCCATCTTCACGACGGGGCGCCTTTTTTCCATGTCCACTCATACCCATGCGATCCGCTTCGACGGCCGTGTCGCGATCGTCACCGGTGCCGGCGGGGGATTGGGCCGCGAATATGCGCTGGAACTCGCGCGGCGCGGCGCGAACGTCGTCGTCAACGACCTCGGCAGTACGCGCGACGGCACCGGCCAGTCCGATGCCGCGCTGAAGGTGGTCGAGGAGATCGAAGCGGCGGGCGGCACCGCGATGGCGAACGGCGGCAACGTCGCCGATTACGATCAGATGGCGCAGATGGTCGCGCATGCCGTGGAAGCGTGGGGCGGCGTCCACATCCTCATCAACAACGCCGGCGTGCTGCGCGACAAGACCTTTGCCAAGATGGAGCCCGCCGATTTCGAATTCGTCGTGCGCGTCCACCTGATCGGATCGGCCTTCGCGACGAAGGCATGCTGGGACATTTTCCGCGCCCAGAATTACGGCCGCGTGCTGATGACGTCGTCGTCCAGCGGCCTGTTCGGCAATTTCGGCCAGGCGAATTACGGCGCCGCCAAGATGGGCATCGCCGGCCTCGCCAGGACGCTGTCGATCGAAGGCGCGAAGAACGACATCCGCGTCAACACGATCGCGCCCACCGCCGGCACCCGGATGACGCAGGACCTGTTCCCCGCCGCCGCGTTCGAGGCGTTCGCGCCCGCCCGCGTCGTGCCTGCGGCGGTGTTCCTGGTCAGCCAGGATGCGCCGTCCAACCAGATCGTCGGCGCCGGCGCAGGCGCGTTCCAGGCGAGCTACGTCACGTTGACGCAGGGCAAGCTGCTGACCGGCGACGATTTGTCGGTCGAGGGCGTGGCGGCGAACTGGGATGCGATCGCGGATCGCACCGGTGAGATCGTGCCGCAGACCGGCGCCGAACAGGCGATGGCGATCGGCAGATTGCTCGGCGGCGGATAAGGGTATGGCCCGCATGGCAGTCCGGATACGGCCCACGGGCTTCGTCGCGTTTCAAGTATCGACCGGCAGGAAGGCGGCAAAGCCTATTCGTCGACCAGCTTCATCAGGCGCCGTTCGATGGGCGCGAGCACCGGCCCCAGTTCGTGCCCGCGTTTGATGACGGCGCCGCCTTCGCCGATCAACGCCCACATGCCTTGCCGTCCGCGCAGCGCCGGGCGTTTCTCGATACGGAATTCGGGGCGTTCGGCGGCGCGGCGGAATGCGGCGAAGACGGCGGCGTCGCGGCCCATGTCCATCGCATAATCGCGCCAATGCCCGGCCGCGACCATTCGCCCGTACAGGTCCAGGATCCGCGTCAGCTCCGTCCGCTCGAACCCCACCTGCACGCCGCGTGCGGCGCCGACCGGAAAAGGCGTGACGACACCCATCAGGCGCGGTCGCGCGCCTCTTGCCCCGTCCCGTCGCCCTCACGCTCGGCCACCAGCGCGTCCAGCCGCCGACGCAGCGCATCCAGTTCGCAGCGGAGCAGTTCGACCTTCTGCGTCTGCGGATCGAACGCTTCGCTGCACGGCGTGCCATAGGGTACGAAACGCTGTTCGGGCGCACGGCCGCCGTCGATCATCGTCGCGCGCGCCGGGATGCCGACCATCACCGCGCCCGCCGGCACGTCGCGCGTCACGACCGCATTGGCACCGATCCGCGCGCGCGCGCCGACCGTGATCGGCCCCAGCACCTGCGCGCCCGATCCGACGATCGCGCCATCCATCAGGGTCGGATGCCGCTTGCCGGCCACGCCATTGTCCGGGCTGGTCCCGCCCAATGTGACGCATTGATAGATCGTGACGTCGTCGCCGATGTGCGCGGTTTCGCCGATCACGACGAAGCCGTGGTCGATGAAAAAGCGCTTGCCGATCGTCGCGCCGGGATGGATGTCGATCGCCGTCGTCGCGCGCGCGAAATGGTTGACGATCCGCGCCGCCAGATACCATTCGCGGCGGTACAGCCGGTGCGCGACGCGGTGCCAGCCCAGCGCCCAGACGCCGGGATAGGTCATCACTTCCCAGCGGGAATGGGGTGCCGGATCGCGCACGCGGATCGAATCGAGATAGGCGGCGAGGCGGCGCAGCATGGTCTTCCCCTTACGCGACGCGATTTAGGATGCGCAGGGGGCCGCGGCAATGCCCCTCCCTTCGGGCTCGTCCCACCGCGGTTCGCCCTCGTTCCGCGGGCAGTTCGTGCCCGGCGCGGCGGGGTAAAGCCTATCTTGCTTGTCGGACCTGCGCGGAGCCGTCACGAAGGCAGCCATGATCGTGTCGATGTCCCTTGTGGAAGCCCTGCTGCCGTTCATCGCGGTGGGATTCGCCGCGCAAGTCGTCGATGGCGCGCTGGGCATGGCGTTCGGCGTCATCTCGAACACCTTGCTGCTCAGCCTGGGGGTGTCGCCCGCGGCGGCATCGGCCGGGGTGCATACCGTGGAGACGTTCACGACCGCGGTGTCGGGGATCAGCCATGCCTTGCACCGCAACGTCGACCGACGGCTGTTCCTGCGGCTGATGATCCCGGGCGTGGCCGGCGGTGCGCTGGGCGCCTATGTGCTGTCGAACATCGATGCCGCGGTCGCCAAGCCGTTCATCCTGGCGTATCTGGCGATCATCGGCGTGTATCTGTTGTGGCGCGCGATGCGCTATCCACCGCACCCGCGCGAGCCGCGTATCGTCGAGCCGCTCGGCTTCATCGGCGGATTTTTGGACGCGGCGGGCGGCGGCGGTTGGGGGCCGGTGGTCACGTCCAACCTGCTGGTCCAGGGCGCCACCCCGCGCACCACGATCGGCACGGTCAGCGCGGCGGAATTCTTCCTCACCGTCACCATTTCCGCCACGTTCCTCAGCCAATTGGGGCTGAAGGCGTTCACGATCGCGACCGTCGGCCTGCTGATCGGCGGCATCGTCGCCGCACCCTTCGGCGCCATCCTGGCAAAGCGCGTGCCGCCGCAGCGGCTGATGCTGCTGGTGGGCATCATCCTGACGCTCACCAGCCTGTACGGCCTGTACCGGGCGGTGGCTTAGGGTGGGTTGGAAAAGGGCTGTGGCGCGTTTCGCGGTGCCGGCTCGCGCTCTTACTACGGTGGACCTGAACGCGTCGCGCCGCTAACCGAACGATCTGGGGAAGGGGCAAGCGATGACTCTGGTCGGCATCATCATGGGATCGACGTCCGATTGGGACACGATGCGCCACGCCGCCGAAATCCTGGTCGAACTGGGCGTCGGGCACGAAACGCAAGTGGTGTCGGCGCACCGCACTCCGGATCGGCTGTACGATTACGCGCGCTCCGCGGCGCCGCGCGGGCTGAAGGTCGTGATCGCGGGCGCGGGCGGCGCGGCGCATCTACCGGGCATGGTCGCGGCGATGACGCATCTGCCGGTGCTGGGCGTGCCCGTCGAAAGCCACGCGCTCAAGGGCATGGATTCGCTGCTGTCGATCGTCCAGATGCCGGGCGGCGTGCCGGTGGGGACGCTGGCGATCGGCAAGGCGGGCGCGATCAACGCGGGCCTGCTGGCCGCCGCGATTCTGGCGACGGCGGACGACGCGCTGGCCGATCGGCTGGTGGCATGGCGCGCGGCACGAACCGCGGCGGTCGCCACCGATCCCCAGGGGGCGTGAGGTGTCGGACATGACATTGGCGCCCGGCGCGACGATCGGCATCCTGGGGGGCGGTCAGCTCGGGCGGATGCTCGGCACCGCGGCGGCGCAATTGGGGTATCGCACCCATGTGCTGGCCCCCGACCGCGACAGCGTAGCCGCGCAGACCGCGTCCAGCCTGACCCGCGCCGATTACCACAATCGCATCGTCCTGGCCGATTTCGCCGCAGCTTGCGACGTGGTGACCTATGAGTTCGAGAACGTCGCGCTCGGCCCGGTCGAATGGCTCGCCGAGCGCGTTCCCGTCCACCCCGCCCCCGCCGCGCTGAAAGTCGCGCAGGAACGTGTCGCGGAAAAACGCTTCGTCGAAAGCGTCGGCGGCCACCCCGCGCGCTGGGCCGCCGTCGACGATCGCGCCGCCCTGGACGCGGCGATCGCCCACGTCGGCACGCCCGCCGTCCTGAAGACCACCCGCTTCGGCTATGACGGCAAAGGGCAGGTGCGCTTGGCGTCCCCGGCCGACGCCGATGCGGCCTGGGCCAGCATCGGCGGGCCGGCGGTGCTGGAGGCGTTCGTGCCGTTCACCCACGAATTCTCCGTCCTGATCGCGCGCGGCATCGACGGCGGCATCGTGCGCTACGACGCGCCGCACAACGTCCACCGCGATGCGATCCTGCGCACCTCGACCGTCCCCGCGCCGCCGGAGGTGCTGCGCCAAGTGGCGGAGGCGACCGCGCTGGCCGAACGGATCGCCGCGGCGCTCGATTACGTCGGCATCCTCGCGTGCGAATTCTTCGTGGGAGAAAACGGCCCGATCTTCAACGAAATGGCACCGCGCGTGCATAATTCCGGGCATTGGACGACGGAAGGCGCCGAAATCTCGCAATTCGAGAACCATATTCGCGCGATCTGCGGGCTGCCGCTGGGCGCCACGACGCTGACGGGCACGCGCGTGACGATGGACAATCTGATCGGCGGCGACACCTATGACGGCGTGCTCCGCGAAGCCGGCGCGCACCTGCATCTCTATGGCAAGGGCGCAGCGCGGCCGGGCCGCAAGATGGGCCACATCACCCGCGTAACCCGCTGAAAAGAAGGGGGAAGGTCCAGCCCTCCCCCTCGTCAACCCGTCTTCAGATACGCTTGCCCGTCATCGGAAAGCTGCCGAACGCGCCCGCGCCGACGGTGCCGGTCAGCACGTCGCCGTCGACCGTCGCTTCGCAATCCAGCGTCATCGGCATCGGCACGGTCATCGTCTGCTTCCAGGCCAATGTGTTACCGGACACCGTTCCGTTCACGTCCATCGATCCCATCGCCCCGGAATTGGTGCCGGTGAAGGTCGAACCGTCGCTCGTCACGGTCAGATTGGTCTTCTGGTCGCCCAGCGGGGATTTCACGACGCATTCGTAAGTACCGTCGACTTCAGCCATTTTTCACTCCTCACGCTTATTTCTTCGCGGTCGCCGCCATCGGCGCCGGGGGTGCTACCGGCGTGCCGATAATCGATCCTGCATCGATGACCTCGACCGGCAATCCCAACGAGTCAAGCTGCGGTTTGACCACCTTGGCATCGCCCACGACGATCCAGATCATCTTCGCCGGATCGATGACGCTACGGATCGCGCCGTTCACCTGGGCCCGCGTCAGCGCGCGGTAACGATCCGCCAGTTTCGCGGAATAATCGTCCGGCCGCCGCATCGTGTCGTTGCTCTGCATCGCGCCCAGCACCGCATACGAACCTTCGTAAATGCCGGGAAGCGACCGGATCCCGCCGGTCACCGCGCGATCGAACTCGGCCTGCGTCATCGGCCTGTCGCCCAGATAGTCGGCCACGTCGCGGCGCATTTCGGCGATCGCCGCGCCGGTCTTGTCGGCCTGAACGGGCGCGCGCAGCGTGTAGGGCACGGCGTGCAGGTTCCATTCGAAGCCGCCGCCGGCGCCATAGGACCAATGCTTCGCCTCGCGCAGGTTCATGTTGATCCGGCCCAGAAACCCGCCACCCAGCGCATCGTTGGCGACGTTGTACGCCAGCAATTCGGTCGTCCCGTCCAGCGTGGTGCGCTGCACGCCATAGATGATCGATTGCGGCGACTGCGGCCGATCGACCAGCACGATGCGTGGCGACGGGGAAGACGAGGCGGCGGGCGGAAACGCCTTCACTCCCGCCGCGCCGGTCGCCCGCCAGTCGCCGAACCGCGCATCCAGCAGCGGCCGTATCTCCGCGAGCGGGCGGTCGCTGACCACGAACAGCTTGGCCTTGTCCGGCCGCAACCATGCATCGCGAAACGCGATCAGATCGCTGCGGGTCAGCGCCGCCACCGCCACCGGATCGCCACCACCGCTCGCCTTGCGATAAGGCGAAGCGTCGGGATAGGCGTAAGCTGGCAAGACACGCTGCGCCAGGCCGTCCGGCGTGGTCAGTTCCTGCTGGATACCGGCCAGCTGCTCCTGCCGCATCCGCGCCACTTCGGCGGCCGGAAAGTCGGCGTTGCGCACGACATCGGCGAACAGGTCCAGCCCCGCCGCCAGATTGACGCTGGGCACGTCGAACGACAGGCTGGTGCGATCCGCGGAATTGCCGCTGAAGATTCCCGCGCCGATACGCTGGCGCGCCTGCGCGATGGCGATGCCGGTCATCCGCGACGTGCCTTCGTCCATCATCGCCAGCGCGAGCCGCTGCGTGCCCAATTTGCCGGGCACGTCGGCCGCGACCCCTGCGTCGAAGCTGATCGCGATCCGGGTCAGCGGCACCGTCGTGCGCTGCGCATAGACCAGCTCGATCCCGTTCGACAGGCGCGCGCGCTCGACCTTGGGAAAGCTGAGCCCCGCCAGCGCACCGACCGCCGGCAACGGCCCGCGGTTGCCCCTCGCCGGTGTTTCGGGGGCAGGCTTCACCGCGACGGCGGGTGGCACCACGGCCTCGGCATAGGCGCCGCGCTCGCCCTTTTCCACCACCAGCGCATAGGCCGGACGCGTCAGCCACGTCGCGATCGCGGCCTTCACGCTGGCCGGCGTCTGCGCCGCCAGCGACGCCAGCTCCTTCCTGAAGTGGCCCGGGTCGCCACTGTAGAGCGCCCCCTGCGCCAGCGTGCTGGCCTTGCCGCCCACCGCTTCCAGCCCGCCGATGCGGCCCGCGATGCCGCCGGCCACGACGCGCAACACTTCGTCCGCGGTCGGCCCGTTGCGGATGAAGTCGGCGAGGATCGCGTCCAGCCGCTTGTCCACCATTGCCGGATCGACGCCGGGCCGCACCACGACGTTGATCGAAAACAGGCCGACCTGCGCCATCTCCGAATAATTGGCCGATGCCTGCACCGCCAGTTTCTCGTTCCGCACCAGCGCGGTGTCGAGCCGGCTCGCCGCCATGCCGCCCAGGATCGACGCGCCGACGTCCAACGCGCGCGCCGCCGGATCGCCCAGCCCCGGCACCGCCCAGCTGCGCGTCAACAGCGTCGCGGCGACGCGGTCCTTCATCACCTCGCGCACCGGGGCGGCAAGCGTCGGCACGCGCACCATCGGCAGGGTCGATGCCGGCCCGCGCGGGATATCGCCGAAATAGCGGGTCACTTTCGCGCGCGCGGTCGCCAGGTCGATGTCGCCGGCCAGCACCAGCACCGCATTGTTCGGCCCGTAATGCGACCGGAACCAGCCCTTCACATCCTCCAGGCTGGCACGGTCCAGATCGGCCATCGATCCGATCGGCAGATGGCCGTAAGGATGCGCAGGCCCGTACAGCCCCTCGAACAGGCGATACGACAGCAGGCCGTAGGGCTGGTTGTCCCGCTGCCGCTTTTCGTTCTGGACGACGCCGCGCTGTTCATCGAGCACCGCCTGGGTGATCGCGCCGGTCAGATGCCCCATGCGGTCGCTTTCCAGAAACAACGCCCGGTCGAGCGCCCCCGTGGGCACGTTTTCGAAATAATTGGTGCGATCGAAGTTGGTCGTGCCGTTGTAATCGGTCGCACCGACTTGTTTGAGCGGTTCGAAGAAGTCACCGGGCGCATTCTCGCTGCCGTTGAACATCAGATGCTCGAACAGATGCGCAAAGCCGGTCTTGCCGGCGGGTTCGTGCTTGGAGCCGACATCGTACCACACGCTGACCGCGACGATCGGCGCCTTGCGATCGGTGTGAACGACGACGCGCAGGCCATTGGCAAGCGTGAAGGTCTGGTACGCAATGTCGACCGATCGGGCCAGGGCGGCGACCGGCGCGGGCGGGGTCTGCGCCGCGGCGCTCCCCGCGATCGTGCTGGCCAGGATCGAGATCGAGACGCCGATGGCGCGTGCCGGCGTCGTACGGTTCATCATGCGTGGGCGGTCCTTGCAAATGGAATGGTGCAGAATAACCGGCCGGCGTTGGCGCGCAATCGGCGGCGCGGGCTTTATTCGTCCGGATCGACCGGGACCGACACTGGCGGCACCTGCGGAGGCACCGGCGGCGCCTTGCGGCGGCGCAGATTGGCGCGCAACGCCGCCGCCAGCCGCTCCGCGCGCTTGCCGGCGGCGTCCGTCACCGATCCACGCCCAGCGGCGAACGATCGTACCCCGCGAGCAGCGCCGCCACGTCGTCATAGACGGCGACCGCCCCTGCCCGTTCCAGCGTCGCACGGTCGAACCCGCCCGACAGCAACCCGACCGACGCGATGCCGCAGCGTCTGGCGGCTTCGACGTCATAAGGCGTGTCGCCCACCACCATTGCGGCGGCGGGATCGATGTCGCCGGCCTTCTTCAGCGCGACGGCAAAGATATCCGGCGCCGGTTTGGTGTGTTCGACATCGTCGCTGCTGGTCGTGGTCGACACCAGATCACGCGCCGACAGCAGGTCGAGATAATGGTCCAGCTCTTCGCCCGACGCCGACGACGCGAGCACGACCGTCTGCCCGCACGCATGGGCATGCGCCAGCAGCGCACGCGCCTGATCGAATGGTTTCACCCGTTCCAGATACCGCCCCTTGAAGATGTGTCCATGCGCGTCGCCCAGCGCCTCGCGCGCCGCCTCGTCCAGGTCGGGGAGCAGCGTGGGCACCAGCATGTCGGTCCCCTTGCCGATCTGGTCGTGGATGGCCGGCGCGTCGAAATCATGGCCTGCATCGCGCAAGGCCTCGCGCCACGCGCTGACATGGAAATCGTTGCTGTCGACCAGCGTACCGTCGATGTCGAACAGGATCGTCGTGATCTGCAATGGCTCGCCTTTTCGCGACATATACCCAGTTGCGGGATCAACGCGGCAGCATGCGGATGGTGCCCGCTGCGCCGGCTTCATCCGCCAAATCCGGGGGTGCGGCCACGCGCTGCCGGCGCTACAGCGCTCGCCATGCGTTTCGCGATCCTCGGGCTGATGCTGGCGCTGACCAGCGCCGCGCCGGCACCCCCTGCGCCGGCACCTCCTGCTCCGACGGTCCCGCTCGCCGACGCCGGTGTCGTGCGGCTCGCCGCCGATGCGGAAAGCCGGTGGGTGCCCTTCGACCTGACGCCCGGCAATCAGGTGCGCTTCACCCTGATGCTGGAGGGTCGGCCGCTGACGGCGGTGCTCGATACCGGGGTCAGCGTCAGCGTGCTGGCGCGCGGGTCGGCCGCGGTCGATGCGGCGCGGTTGCGGCCCGGCGGCCGGGCGACGGCGATCGGCGGCGATGTCACGGTCGGGTGGATGCCGACGCGCACCCTTACGCTGGGCGGGCTGACGCGCACCGGCGGCGGGGTCGCCGTCACCGCGCTGCCCGCCGCGGCGACCGGCAGCGGTAGCGCGGGCGTGGACATGCTGATCGGTGCGGACCTGCTCGGCGGACACGCGCTGGACATCGATTATCCGGCTCGCCGCTTTCGCCTGATCGCCAGCGGACGGTTGCCCTTCACCGGCAGCGTCGCGCCGCTCGGCCTGCTGCGCCGCTGGCGGGTCTATGCCAGCGAACTGGCGCTCGGCGGCCAGATGCTGCGGCCGATGGTGGTCGACACCGGCGATGGATCGGCGGTGACGGTGACCAAAGCCGGCTGGGCGGGAGCCGGCCTGGCGCGATTGGCCACGACGAGTTCGCTGGCGCAGGGGCTGGCGGGCCCGATGGTGACCGATCTAGCGATCGTGCCGTCGCTGAGCGTCGGTGCGCTGGCGGCGCGATCGGTCGAAGTGCGCAGCGAAGTGGAGGGCAGCTTTTCGCAGGCGATCGGCGCGGCGGGGCGGATCGGCACCGGCTTCCTGCAAAGATACCGCGTGCTGCTCGATCCCCGCGCCGGGCGGATGGTGTTCAGCCCCGGCCCGAAAACGGACGCGCCGCCGCTGCGATCGACCAGCGGCCTGCTGCTCGGGCTGGAGCGCGATCGGCTGACCGTACTGCACGTCATGAAGAACGGGCCGGCGGCGGCGGCGGGCGGGTGGCAGGCGGGCGACACGATCTGCGCCGTCGACGGCGTCGCGGTATCGCCGGCCTATGCCGCCAGCGCCGACGCGCGCTGGTCCGCCGGCGCGCCCGGCCGCGTCGTCACGCTGGCGCTGTGCGACGGCCGCACCCGCACGCTGACGCTCGCGCATTTCTATTGAGCGATGGCCAGCGGCGGTCGTGACGCGTGCGGGCGGGCGGCCATCAGGCCATCGACCAGCCGACTCAGCGCCGCTGCCAGCACCACGACCCCGACGACCGCGATCCCGCTCGCGGCAAGCGGCGTCATCCCGTGCCGTTCCAGCTGCGCGATGATCGTATAGCCGATCACCGCATGGACCAGGTACAAGGGGTAGGATATCGCTCCCAGCCAGGCGAGCGGCCACCAGCCCAGCCACGCCAGCTGTCCCTTCGCCAGCGCCACGAACCCGGCGATCAGCCCGGCGCACAGCCAATGCGCGTGGATCGGATCGATGACCAGCACGGTCGCCACCACACACGCCAGGATCGGCGCCTGCTCCGCGATGCTGCGCTGGCCGGCGTGGATGCGATAGGCGAGCATCCCGATCGCGAAATACGGGATGTGATCGACGACCAGCGCAAGCCCGAGGCCAGAACCCGGCCACCCGCACGCCCACCACAGCCATTTCAGCGCCAGCCACGCCAGCACGACGATTTCCACCCGCCTCAGCGCACCCAGCCGCCACGCCACCGCGATACAGGCGTAAAAGGCGATCTCGACGTTCAGCGACCAATACACGCCGTCGACCATCGCCACGCGCGTCAGCGATTGCACCGGCACCACGTTGGCCAGCAGATCGCGCCCGCCGACCCGCAGATGATCGGGGCCGAAGACCGCCGCGACCGTGAACGTCGTCAGCATCGCCAGCCAATAGGTCGGCAGCAACCGCCGCGCGCGGCCCCGCGCGAACGTGCCCAGGTCGCGGGTCCGATCCAGCGTCCCCAGGATGACGAAGCCCGAGATGGCAAAGAACACCTGTACGCCGTAACATCCCCACCAGATGCCGTGGGGCAGCCCGGGCGTGCCGGGCAACATCGCCGGCACGAACCACGTCAGATGATACAGCATCACCGCGACCGCGCAGAGCCCGCGCAACCCGTCCAGCGCCGGGATGCGCCGCTGCCCGCCGGGCGCCGAATAGGGTGAACCAGCGGCCATCGCTGCCGGTCTGCACCGACGCCGGTAAAGAGCGCGCTAAGAGACTGATTGGAAACGCGCTGTGGCGAGTTTTCAATCAGTCTCTTAGCGCTTTCGCGTCCCCGATCGGGCGAAGGCCCCCGCGATCATTGCGCCAGACGTTCGACCTTGTCCTGCAACCGCGCCAGTTCGGCCTTCAGCGTCGCGATCTCCTCGTCCTTCGACGCGGAGCTGGCGGTCGATCCGCTCGCGACCGGTGCCGGGGCGCCGCCGGGCTTGAACGCGCTGGTCGCGGCTTCGAACATCGCCATGTTGCGCTTGGCCATTTCGCCCAGTGGCGTGTTGGCGAAGGGCGAGTGCGCGAACGCCCCTTCGACCGCGGATTTGAACTGCTGATGATTGCGGTGGAAACTGTCCATCGACGCTTCCAGATAGCCGGGCACGACCGCCTGCATCGAATCGCCGTACATCGCGATCAACTGGCGCAGGAAACTGACCGGCAGCATCGTCTCGCCCCGGCTTTCCTCTTCCATGATGATCTGGGTCAGGACATTGTGGGTGATGTCCTCCTCGCTTTTGGCATCGACGACCTTGAAGTCGCGGCCCGCGCGCGTCATCGCGGCGAGATGTTCGAGCGTGATATAGGACGATGTCTCGGTATTATAGAGACGCCGGTTGGCGTATTTCTTGATGATGACGACGCCGTTTTCGCCCATTTGCTTCTTCATGAAAGCCTCCCCGCGCCCGTTGTCCGACCCGTATTCCGATCCGTGTTCCGGGCTTATCCTGCGGCAGCATAGGCGCGGCGATTTCGCGCTGCAACACGGCTTTGCTGCGCAACAAGATGCCGCAATCCGGTCCGCGGCCACCTGGGTGAGCGCTGCACGGCAGCATGGGCTTTCAACCGCGCCTACGGCGACCTAGATAAGGTGCATCGGTAGAGGGACATTCTTGATGACACAGGCCGCAAACCCCGCAGATGAAAACCCAGCAGATATCGTGATCGTCGGTGCCAAGCGCACCCCGGTGGGCAGTTTCCTGGGCGCCTTCGCCAGCGTGCCCGCGCACGAACTGGGCCGCGTCGCGATCGAAGCCGCGCTGGCGCAGGCCGGTGTCGCGGGCGCCGACGTGTCCGAAGTGATCCTGGGCCAGGTGCTGACCGCTGCGCAGGGGCAGAACCCCGCGCGGCAAGCGGCGATGGCGGCCGGCGTGCCCAAGGAAGTGCCCGCCTGGGGCGTCAACCAGGTCTGCGGCAGCGGGCTCCGCGCGGTCGCCCTGGCGGCGCAGGCGGTGGCGACCGGCAATGCCAGCATCGTGGTGGCAGGCGGACAGGAATCCATGTCGCTCAGCGCGCATGCGCAGACGATGCGCGGCGGCACCAAGATGGGCGGCATCAGCCTGGTCGACACGATGGTGCACGACGGGCTGACCGACGTGTTCAACGGCTATCACATGGGGATCACCGCCGAAAATCTGGCCGAGCAATATCAGGTCACCCGCGCGGAGCAGGACGAATTCTCCTGCGCCAGCCAGAACAAGGCCGCCGCGGCGCGCGCCGGCGGCCGGTTCGACGACGAGATCGCGACCGTGACGGTCAAGGGCCGCAAGGGCGACGTCGTCCACGACCGCGACGAATTCATCCGCGAAGGCGTCGAAGTCGCCAGCCTGGCGGGCTTGCGCGGCGCATTCAAGAAGGACGGCACCGTCACCGCCGGCAACGCCAGCGGCCTGAACGACGGCGCCGCCGCGCTTGTGGTGATGCGCCGCGACGAAGCCGATCGCCGCGGCGTGCCCGTACTGGCGACGATCCGCAGCTGGGCCAGCGCGGGCGTGGACCCGTCGGTGATGGGGATCGGCCCGGTGCCGGCGTCCAGGCGCGCACTGGAAAAGGCCGGCTGGTCGATCGGCGACCTCGACCTGATCGAAGCCAACGAAGCCTTCGCCGCGCAGGCGCTGTCGGTCGGCAAGGAACTGGGCTGGGACGCCACCAAGGTCAACGTCAACGGCGGCGCCATCGCCATCGGCCACCCGATCGGCGCCAGCGGCGCGCGCGTGCTGACCACGCTGGTCTACGAAATGGGCAAGCGCGACGCGAAAAAGGGCATGGCCACCCTGTGCATCGGCGGCGGCATGGGCATCGCCATGTGCATCGAGCGGTAAAGGCCTGAGGGTACGTTCGGAACCGCGCTCTGGCGCGTTTTCCGGGTGGGGGAGCGGGCCGGCACCGCCTTGCGAAACGCGCTATTTCGCGCGTTTTCAAACAGCCTCTAAGCCCACACTCGCGCGTAGCGGCCGCCCAGGCTGGTCAGCAGTTCGTATTGCGATCGGCCCGATGCCGCCGCCGCCTGCGGGAGCGCGAAGTCGAGGGTGACGCGGTCGCCCTCGGCCAGGTCGGGCGCGGCGGAGACGTCGATGGCGGTCAGGTCCATCGACACGCGACCGATCACCGGCAGGGCCACGCCGCCGGCACGCGCGGTGCCGGTGTCGGAAAAGCTGCGCGAATAGCCGTCGGCGTAACCGATGTTCAGGATCGCGACCTGCGTGTCGGCCGGCGCGGTCCAGGTGGCGTTATAGCCGATCGTCGCACCGGCGCGGACGATGCGCCGCTGGAGGATGTCGGCTTCGGGCGTCACCACTTGCGCGATCGCACCCGCCATGTCCGCGCGGGGCACACCACCATATAGCGCCAGACCGGGGCGGACGAGATCGAAGGCATAAGCGGCGCCCAGCGCGATACCGGCGGAATTGGCCAGGCTGTAGCGCCGCGCGCGCACCTGCGCGGCGACCGCGACGAAGGCGACGCGCTGCGCATCGTTCATCGCGACGTCTTCGTCCGCACTCGCCAGATGGCTCATCAGCGTGTCGATCGTCAGTCCGTCGAGCAGCCCGGCGCCGACGTCTTCGGCGGCGATGCCCAGCCGGTTCATCCCCGTGTCGACCATCACATCGCATGCCGCCCCGCCGCCCGCGGCCCGCCAGCGCGCCACTTGCGCGGCCGTGTTCAGCACCGGCCGCGCGGCGCCGCTGATCGCCGCCGCCATATCCACCGCGCGCACCCCGTGGAGCACCGCCAGCGGCAAGCCCAGCGGCGCGAGCGCCAGCGCCTCCGCCCAGGTCGCGACGAAGAAATCCCGGCATCCCGCATGCGCCAGCCGCGCCGCAACCTCGGCCGCGCCCAGCCCATAGCCGTCGGCCTTCACCGCCGCGCCGCATGCCGCGGCACCGCTCATTCGGTCGAGCGCGCGCCAATTGGCGACGAGCGCGTCGCCATCGAGGCGCAGAGTCAGGGGATCGTCAGCCATCGCAGCGTCAATAGGCGCACCGCGCCGGGGCGTCACCCCGATCCTGAAACCGCTTTCCAGTCGGAACAGTCGTTCACAACGCCCTCGGGGAGGCGCCTCGGCCGGCCACCCCCCTCCCACCACCCCGGCGAAGGCCGGGGCCCAGTTGGGGAACACCCGAAGCCGATCACTGCCGCCTCCCCAGCTGGGCCCCGGCCTGCGCCGGGGTGGTGGGGAGGTGGGATGCCACCCCCCCCCCCCCGCAACGTGTTACGCCTGCCTTCGTCGGGGTAGCGCACATCGAAGGGATGACGTGGCGCGCGGGGTGTTGCACAGGGGGAGGCATGTCGATCGACGTAGCCACACCCTCACCCGCCCCGGCCCCCGCTACAACGCCCGCCCTCACCCCCGCGCTCACCGCCATCTTCGCCATCGCCTGCGGGGTGATCGTGGCGAACCTGTATTATGCGCAGGCGCTGATCGGCGACATCGCGCCCGCGCTGGGACTGAGCGAATCGCGTGCGGGCGCGATCGTCACGTTGACGCAGCTGGGCTATGGCGCGGGGCTGTTCCTGATCGTGTCGCTCGCCGATCTGGTGGAGAACCGGCGGCTGATCCTGCTGCTGACGGCGGGCACTTGCGCCGGGCTGATCGGGATCGCCTCGTCGAGCGGCGCGGCGGCGTTCCTGGCGTTTTCCTTCGTCACCGGGTTCTGCGCGGTGGGGGCGCAGATCATCGTGCCGCTGGCCGCGCATCTGGCGCCGGAGGCGACGCGCGGGCGAACCGTCGGCAACATCATGGGCGGGCTGATCGCCGGCATCATGCTGGCGCGGCCGGTGGCCAATGCGCTGGCTGCGGTCGCAGGGTGGCGCGCGATCTTCATTGTGGCCGCGGTGCTGACGGGGGCGCTCGCGCTGGTGCTGGCGCGCATCGTCCCCGAACGCCGGCCGACCAAGGGGCCGGGTTACCGCGCGCTGCTCGGCTCCAGCCTGACGCTGTTGGTGCGCAATCCCGCGATCCGCCGCCGCACCGCGTATCAGGCGGCGATGTTCGCGGCGTTCAACATGTTCTGGACGGCGGTGCCGCTGGTGCTGGCGCGCCAGTTCGACCTGGGTCAGGGCGGGATCGCGCTCTTCGCATTGGCGGGAGCCGGCGGCGCGCTGGCAGCGCCGTTCGCCGGTCGGTTGGGCGACCGCGGGCATGTGCGCGGCGGCACGCTGGCGGCGCTGGCGCTGGGCATCGCCGCGTTCGCGCTGGCCGGCTGGGCGGCCGCGGCACAGGCGTTGATCCTGCTGGCGGTTGCCGCGGTGCTGCTCGATGCCGCGACGCAGACCAACCAGGTACTGGGGCAGCGTGTCATCTATGGCATCGATCCGGAGGCGCGCGGACGGATCAACGCCATCTACATGACGATGGTCTTCCTGGCCGGAGCGGCGGGATCGACGTTGGCGTCGGTCAGCTTTTATCACGGCGGCTGGACGGCGACCGCGACCCTGGGCGCCGGCATCGCGGCGGCGGCGCTGCTGCTGTTCCTGACGGAGCCGCGCGACCAATCCTGATGCGCGCGGCCCTTTCGTGCCCCAATCGCCGCCATGTTTTGGCCGAAGACTCGGCCTAACCCGGCGCCTCGAACAGGAATTGGGCGATCATGTCAGGCGCACAGGCGACACGAATACGAGAGCTTGCCCGCGAAGAGGCCGGCACCGCGCGCGCGCCCGACCTCGGCCCCGACCTCGGCCCCCACCTGGGCCCCGACCTGGGCCCCGACCTGGGCCCCGACCTGGGCCCCAACCTGGGCATCGTCGCCACCGCGCCGCGCTCCGGCGCAGCGATGGCGGCACAGCGTGGCCGCCCGCTCGTCATCACCATCGGCAAGCATCTGCGCGGCGCGTTCGACCGGCTGATCGCATCCTCCTCGCTCGTGTCGAACCAGCCCGTCCTCGACGTGCGCGATTTCGGCTGGACCGCATCGCTGCGCGACAATTGGCAGGCGATCCGCGACGAGGCGGTCGGCGTGGCGCTGCGCGACAGGGCGGCACCCAGCCTGGCCACCATCTCGCCCGATCACCGCGCCATCGCGCAAGTCGACAAATGGCGCTCGTTCTTCCTCTATGGCTATGGCTTCCCGATCACCGACAATCTCGCGCGCTGCCCGCGGACGCGGGCGGTGGTGGAAGCGATCCCCGGCCTGAACAGCGCGTTCTTCTCCATCCTCGCGCCCGGCACCCACATCCCGGAGCACCGCGGCGGGACCAAGGGGCTGTTGACCTGCCACCTCGGCCTGATCGTGCCGGCCGACGGCGACGTGCGCATGCGCGTGGCGGACCGCGTCGTGCGCTGGGCGCAAGGGGAAACGCTGGTGTTCGACGACACCTATAACCACGAAGTCTGGAACGACACCGCCGGCACCCGCGTCGTCCTGCTCGTCCAGTTCGAACGGCCGCTGCGCAATCCGGGCAAGTGGATCGCCGACGTGTTCCTGCGCCTCGTCCGCCGCTCCGCCTTCGTGCAGGATGCGCGCGCCAACATCGCCAGCTGGAACCGCGCGGTGCAGCAGCTGGACGTTTGACGTTTCTTTCGCTTGATCGCCGCCGGCCGCAACGCCACATGGCCATCATGCTGATCGAAACCGAACCCACGCCAAACCCGGCGACGCTGAAATTCCTGCCTGGCCGCACCGTGATGGACGCGGGCACCCGCGATTTCGCCACGCCCGAAGAAGCCGACGCCAGCCCGCTGGCCGCCGCCATCTTCGCGCTGGGCGATGTGACGGGGGTGTTCTTCGGCCGCGATTTCGTGTCGGTGACGGCGGCGCCTGGCGTCGCGTGGCCCGGGCTGAAGCCGGACGTGCTGGCCATCCTCCACGATCATTTCGCCGCCGACATGCCCTTGTTCCGCAGCGTCGGCAGCGCGGGCTTCTCGGTGCCCGTCGACGACGACGAGATCCTGACCGACGACCCGGCCGATGCCGAAATCGTCGCGCAGATCCGCGAGCTGATCGAAACGCGCGTCCGCCCGGCAGTGGCCAACGACGGCGGCGACATCGTCTATCGCGGCTTCGACAAGGGCAAGGTGTATCTGCGCCTGCAAGGCGCGTGCGCCGGCTGCCCCTCGTCCAGCGCGACCCTGAAGCAGGGCATCGAACAATTGTTGCGTCATTACGTCCCCGAAGTCACCGAAGTGCGCGCGGTCTGATGACGCGCATAACCGCGATCCACGCCTGACGCCGGTCGCCGCGGTGCGCACGCTGGTGATCGAAACCGCGACGACCGCCTGCTCCGTCGCGCTGGTCGAGGGCCGCCATGTCATCGCGCGGGTCCACGATATCGTCGGGCGCGGCCATGCCGAACAGCTGGTGCCGATGATCGCGACCCTGCCCGGCGGCGGTCGCGCCGATGCCATTGCGGTGGATTGCGGGCCGGGCAGCTTTACCGGCTTGCGCGTCGGCATCGCCGCGGCGCGCGGGCTGGCGTTCGGCTGGGGCGTTGCGGCGCACGGCTATTCCTCGCTCGCGCTGATCGCCGCCGCCGGCTTCGCGCGCCGTCGGGTCGAGGGGGCGCCGGTCGCGACGCTCGCCGTGGCGATCGAGGGGGGGCACGGCGAAGTGTTCGTGCAGACCTTTTCGACAGCACTCGATCCGCTGACCCCGCTCGCTTCGCTGGCTCCTGCCACGGCGATCGCGGCGCTCGGGGGCATCCCGGTGATCGGCAACGGCGCTGCTCGGCTGCTGGCGGTCGATCCCGGCTTCGACGCAGCGGACGCCTTGCCCGACGCCGGCGATTTCCCGCTGCTGCCGCTTGCGCTGACGCTGCTCCCGCCCCGCCCCATCTATGGCCGCGCGCCGGATGCAAAGCTGCCGCAACCGCGGATCGGCGCCTGATGGCGACGCGCATGCTGATGCTGACGCAAGGCGACGCACGGGATATCGACGCGGTGCAGGAGGTGATGGCCGCCGCCTTCGATCCGCGTTTCGGCGAAGCCTGGACGCGCAGCCAGACTTTGGGCGTACTGGCGATGCCGGGCGTCCGCCTGACCATCGCCAGGATGCAGGACCTCGCGGTCGGCTTCGCCCTGGTCCGCGCGGTCCTCGACGAAGCCGAATTGCTGCTGCTCGCGGTCTCCTCGTCGCGGCGGCGGCAAGGCATCGGCGGCGCCCTGCTGCGCGCGGCCGAGGTCGATTGCACCACCCGCGGCGTGGCCAAATTCCACTTGGAGGTGCGCAGCGGCAATCCCGCGGTGCGGCTCTACACCGGCCAGGGCTTCGCCAAGGTCGGCGAGCGCCGCAATTATTATCGCGGCAACGCCGGCCAGGCCTTCGACGCGCACACCTACGCCAAACACCTTGTTGCGAGTCGGTAGCCCTTTTCGCAACAGCACGGCCGCGCTACACTGTCGCCACAGCACGGGGAACGGACGGATGGCGCGCAAGATCGATCTCGAAGCCCTGTGCAACCAGAAGGGCCTGCGCATCACCGAACAGCGCCGCGTGATCGCGCGCGTGCTGTCCGAAGCGGAAGATCACCCCGATGTCGAAAAGGTCTATGCCCGCGCCTCCGCGGTCGATCCCGGCATTTCCATCGCCACCGTCTATCGCACCGTGCGCCTGTTCGAAGAAGCGGGCATCCTCGATCGCCACGATTTCGGCGACGGCCGCGCCCGCTACGAACCCGCGCCCGAGGCGCATCACGATCACCTGATCGATGTGGAGACCGGCAAGGTGATCGAATTCGTCGATCCTGAACTGGAATTGCTCCAGAAAGCGATCGCCGAGAAACTGGGCTTCCGCCTGGTCGATCACCGCATGGAGCTGTACGGCGTGGCGATAGACCGCAAGAGTTGAAAGGGCTGCAATTCCTCTTCTACCATCTACCACCCCGGCGGAGGCCGGGGCCCAGATGGGAAAGCTCTCGTGATGAAGCGCAACGTCCCGTCGCAATCGTCTCCTAACTGGGCCCCGGCCTCCGCCGGGGTGGTGCCTGAGTGACGATGCCCCACCTCCGCCTGACCTTGCGCCTCCTCGCGATCATCGCGGCGCTGCTGATCGCCCTGCCCCTCCACGGATCGTGGCGCCTGTTCGGGCGACCTTCACCGTGGCCGCGCCGCTTTCTGGGCATCGTCGCGCGCATCGCCGGCGCGCGCACGACGGTGCTGGGCCGGCCGCTGGCGCGCGACGTGGTGTTCGTCGCCAATCACCTCAGCTGGATCGACATCCTCGTCATTGCCGGCGCGACCGGCAGTGCCTTTGTCGCGAAGTCGGATTTGCGAAGCGTCGCGCTGATCGGCTGGCTGTGTACCCTGAACCACACCATCTTCGTCGCGCGCGGCGATCGGCTGGGCGTCGCGCAACAGATCGCGAGCTTGCGTGCAGCACTGGCCACCGATCGCCCGGTCACGATCTTTCCGGAAGGAACGACCGGCGACGGCCGCACGCTGCTGCCGTTCAAGGCCGCCTTGCTCGGCGCGCTCGATCCGCCGCCGCCGGGCCTGCGCGTACAGCCGGTGCGCGTGGATTACGGCGCCGCCAATGACGCGGTGGTCTGGGGCGAGACCAGCGGCCAGGCGCATGCGCTGGCGCTGCTCGGACGGCGCGGCACCTTCACGGCCACCCTCGCCTTCGCCGAGGCATTCGATCCGGCCGATTTCGGCAACCGCAAGGCCATCGCGGCACAAGCGCGCTCTCGGGTCGAGACGCTGGGGCAGATCGAGGCACTGGCTTTGCGACGGGGCCCCGCGCCGCTATAGCGCGGCGGATGACATCGCCTCCCAAGACCTTTCACGTCAAGTCGTTCGGCTGCCAGATGAACGTCTATGACGGCGAGCGCATGGCCGAATTGATGGGCGCGCAGGGGATGACCGCGGCCGACGCCGATACCGCCGATCTGGTCGTGCTCAACACCTGCCACATCCGCGAGAAAGCGACCGAAAAGGTGTATTCGGACATCGGCCGGCTGCGCAAGCACGCCCTGAACACGCATGGGCGCGCGCCGATGATCGCGGTCGCCGGCTGCGTCGCGCAGGCCGAAGGGGCGGAGATCGTCCGCCGGGCCAAGGTCGATGTCGTCGTCGGCCCGCAAGCCTATCATAATCTGCCGGCGCTGGTGGCGCAGGCGGCGGCGGGCACGCCTGCGCTCGACACCGATCTGCCGCCGCTGACGAAGTTCGGCGCGCTCCCGCCGCGCCGCCGCGTCGGCCCGAGCGCGTTCCTGACGGTGCAGGAAGGCTGCGACAAATTCTGCACCTATTGCGTCGTCCCCTACACCCGCGGCGCCGAAGTCAGCCGCCCGTTCGCCGCGATCGTCGACGAAGCCTGGGCGCTGGTCGATGCCGGCGCGCGCGAGATCACGCTGCTGGGCCAGAACGTCAACGCATGGCGTGGCGCAGGCCCCGAAGGCGAAAGCGGTCTCGACCATCTGATCCGCGCGCTCGATCGCATCCCCGGCCTGGCCCGCATCCGCTATACCACCAGCCATCCCAACGACATGACGCAGGGCCTGATCGACGCACACCGCGATGTCGCCACGCTGATGCCGTTCCTCCATCTGCCCGTGCAATCGGGCAGCGACCGCGTGCTGAAGGCGATGAACCGCGCCCACACCCGCGACGGCTATCTGCGCCTGATTGACCGGGTTCGCGCCAGCCGCCCGGACGTCGCGCTGTCGGGCGATTTCATCGTCGGCTTTCCCGGCGAGACGGAGGCCGATTTCGCCGAGACGCTGAAGTTGGTCGACGCGCTCGGCTATGCGCAGGCGTTCAGTTTCAAATACAGCCCCCGCCCCGGGACCCCTGCCGCGACGCTGGCCGCACAGGTCGCGCCGGAGGTGATGGACGACCGCCTGCAACGCCTGCAAGCCGCCCTCAACCGCGATCAGCATGCGTTCAACGCGCGCAGCGTCGGGCGGAATTGTCAGGTGCTGGTCGAACGGCGCGGCAAATTGCCGGGGCAGATGCTGGGCAAGTCGCCGTGGCTGCAATCCGTCCACCTGATCGGCGACACCGCGGTCGGCGATCTGATCGACGTGACGCTGACCGCCGCCGGCCCCAATTCGCTGACCGGCGAACCCCGTGTCGCGGTCGCCGCCTGAGCTAGATCTTGCGCGGCTCGCCCACGGTGTACAGGCTCAGGTCGCGGTCGCTGATGCCCAATTGCTTCCAAGTGCTGCGCCAGGTGGCGATATGGGCGGAGGCGGCATGCGCATCCAGCGTCGCCTGATCCGGCCACAATTCCTTGATGTGGATCAACCCGGCGTCCAGCACATCCTCGGCATAGCTATAGTGGATGCACCCGTCTTCGGCACGGGTGGCGTCGACCATCGCGGTCATGGCGGGGAGCGCGGTGGCAAGGGTTCCGGCGGGCAGGCGCACGGTGCCGATGATGAGCAGGGTCATGCCGCCGTGATAGCGTGCCGACGGCCCGACGCAAATGTCGGTGCCGATTGCTTGCGCCGACTAACCCAGAGCGGTTGCGCAATGCGCGGCGAACCCCCACCCTCCTGTTATCTCCCGCCGAAAGGAAAGCATGAGTCGCAAACCCGTCCCCGCCCAGCATGGCGAACGCAGCCGCGTCGAGCTGGTGTTCGACAAGCCGCAGGCGCTGGCCCAGTTGTTCGGTCAATATGATCGCAATCTGGTGGCGCTCGAAAACCGACTGGGGGTGTATATCACCGCGCGCGGCAACCGGATCGGGCTGGAAGGAACGGCGGAGCAAGTGGCGCTCGCCCGCGACGTGCTGAACGATCTGTATCAGCGTATCGGCCGTGGCGAAGCGGTCGATACCGGATTGGTCGATGCGTCGATCGCGATGGCGGCGGAACCGGTGCTGGACGGCATCATCCGCTCCGAAATCGGCGCCGGCGCGCCCCCGGTGATGATCCGCACGCGCAAGAAGACGATCGTGCCGCGCACGCCCGCGCAGGCGCATTACATGCGCGCGCTGACCGCCAACGACATGATCTTCGCGCTCGGGCCGGCCGGCACCGGCAAGACCTATGTCGCCGTCGCGCAAGCCGTCGCGCAGCTGATTACCGGCAGCGTCCAGCGCCTGATCCTGTCGCGCCCGGCGGTGGAGGCCGGCGAACGGCTGGGGTTCCTGCCCGGCGACATGAAGGAAAAGGTCGATCCGTATCTGCGCCCGCTCTACGACGCGCTGTACGATTGCCTGCCCGCCGAACAGGTCGAACGCCGCATCGCCAGTGGCGAGATCGAAGTGGCACCGATCGCCTTCATGCGCGGTCGCACGCTGGCCGATGCCTTCATCATCCTGGACGAGGCGCAGAATACCACGCCCGCGCAGATGAAGATGTTCCTCACCCGCTTCGGCGAGAATAGCCGGATGGTGATCTGCGGCGATCCCAAGCAGGTCGACATCCCCGGCGGCGTCGCCGCCTCCGGCCTGGCGGACGCGGTGACCCGGCTGGAAGGCGTGGACGGCATCGCGATGGCGCGCTTCACCGTCGGCGACGTCGTCCGCCACCCCATCGTCGGCCGCATCGTCCAGGCGTATGAGGGCGAAGGTTGATCCTGCGGGATATCCCGACTACACGGTGAGGATATCCCGGAGGATCGTCATGGCATCCCTGTTTATCAAGGACACGCAGACAGCAGAACAGGTCAGGACGCTGGCCAAGCGCCTGGGCAGCACCCAGACCGAAGTCGTCCGCCGGGCGGTGTCGGCGCTTGAGCGCGAACTGGCGCCCCATGACGATGTGCAACGACCGGACTTCGTGTCGTGGATCGCGCGACACCGGCGGGAAAACCCGCTTCCCGCACCCACGGGCGCGAAGGCGGACAAGGCATTCTTCGACGCGATGTGGGGCGAGCCGGATTGACCCTGTTCGTCGATGCGTCCGCCTTCATTGCCGTGATCGCGGGCGAGCCCGAACAGGAACGCTTCGCCGTGGCGCTGCGCGACGAGCCCGACCTGTTGTGGTCGGCGATGGCGTGCTGGGAAACCGTGTCGGGCTTGCGCTTGTCCTATGGCTGGGCGGTGGCGCAGGCCCGTGCCGAAGTCGAACTGGTCGTCGCGCAGCTGCCGTTCCGGCTGGTGCCGATCGGCGAGGAGGAACGCCGGGTGTCGCTCGACGCTTATGTCCGGCTGGGCAAAGGCTCCGGGCATCCGGCGCGGCTCAACATGGGCGATTGCTTCGCTTATGCCTGCGCCAAGACGAACGGGGCCAAGCTGCTTTACAAGGGCGACGATTTTGCCATGACGGACCTTGCATGATCCAGATCGAACTCACCCGCGAAGACCCTTGGCCGTCGGCCGATTGGGATGCTCTGGCCGCGCGCGCGGTGCGCGGCGCGATCGAGCATACGCCGCAGGGGCAGCTGCTCACGACCGAGGCCGCCGTCGAAGTGTCGGTGCGCCTGACCAGCGACGCCGAAGTGCAGGCGCTGAACCGCCAATATCGGCACAAGGACAAGCCCACCAACGTCCTGTCCTTCCCGATGGTGCAGCCCGATCTGCTCGATACCGTCTGCCAGAATTCCGACGACGGCGAATTGCTGCTCGGCGACATCGTGCTGGCACACGGCATCTGCGTCGCCGAAGCGGCGGAGCGGGGCATTTCGGTGGAGGATCATGCCGTCCATTTGATGGTGCATGGCACGCTCCACCTGCTAGGCTACGACCATATGAACGACGACGAAGCCGATGCGATGGAAGCGATCGAGCGCGAGGCGCTCGGGCAATTGGGCATCGCCGACCCCTATCTGGTGCGCGAGGACGATTAGACCGACATGGCCGATGGCCCCCCTTCCGCCGGGAACGGCGACAGTAGCGACAGGCATGCGGATTCGGGAATCTGGCGCGGACTGAAGGCGCTGATCTTCGGCGAGCAGGGCGAGGAACGCCTGCGCGACCAGTTGGAAGACGCGATCGATCGCCACGAAGGCGATCCGGCGCCCGATGCGGCGGGCGACCTGTCGCCGCTGGAACGCCAGATGGTGCGCAACCTGCTGCATTTCGGGGAGCGCGATGCCGGCGACGTGGGCGTGCCGCGCGCCGATATCATCGCGGTGCCGGAGACGATCGCCTTCGCCGATCTGGTCCGCGTCTTCGCCGATGCAGGGCACAGCCGCCTGCCTGTCTACCGCGACGAACTCGATACGATCGTCGGCATGGTCCATATCAAGGACGTGTTCCCTATCCTGGCGCGTGGCACCGACTATCCGCCGACGATCGCCGGCCTGATTCGCGAACCGCTGTACGTGCCGATGTCGCGCGGTGCCCTCGATCTGCTGGCCGACATGCGCCAGAAGCACGTCCATCTCGCCATCGTGCTCGACGAATATTCGGGCACCGAGGGTCTCGTCACGATCGAGGACCTGGTCGAGGAAATCGTCGGCGCGATCGAGGACGAGCATGACGAGACGCCGGTCGCGCTGCTGGTGCCGCTGGATGGCGGCGCATGGGATGCCGACGCGCGCGTCGAACTGGACGAAGTCGGCCGCACCGTCGATCCGCGGCTGGGCGAAGTCGACAGCGACGTCGACACGCTCGGCGGCCTCACCGCGGTGCTCGCCGGGCGCGTTCCCGCCGTCGGTGCGCTGATCGATCACCCCAGCGGCTGGCGGATCGAAGTGGTCGCCGCCGACGAACGCCGCATCGACCGCGTCCGCCTCCACCCGCCCTTGCCTCCGCCCGAAGACGAAGAGGATTGAAGCAGCGGCGCATGATCGGCGAAAGCGATTTATGAATGCGGATTTAGTGGCTTTGTAAATCTGTCGCCTGGCGCGTAAGGTGACTTCATCGTGCAATCATCGTGTCCGATCGTGCGTCGGCCCGCCAATCGGGCAGCGCGACGGGCCGGCAACAGGAGACGATCTTCATGGACGCAATCACTTCGGGCAGTCCCTTGAGCGATCCCGGCAAGGAGCCGGCGGCACTGCGCACCCTGCTCGGCCGCACCAACCGCGATTGGTGGCCGAACCAGCTGTCGCTGGAAATCCTGCAGCAGAACGGGCTGACCAACGATCCGCTCGGCGACGATTTCAACTATTCCGATGCGTTCAATTCGCTCGATTACGATGCGATGAAGCGCGATCTGCACGCGCTGATGACCGACAGCCAGCCCTGGTGGCCGGCCGATTACGGACATTACGGCCCCTTCTTCATCCGCATGGCGTGGCATTCCGCCGGCACGTATCGCACCGGCGACGGCCGCGGCGGCGCGTCGTCGGGGTCGCAGCGGTTCGCGCCGCTCAACAGCTGGCCGGACAACGGCAATCTCGACAAGGCCCGCCGCCTGCTGTGGCCGATCAAGCAGAAATACGGCGCGAAGCTCAGCTGGGCCGATCTGCTGATCCTGGCCGGCAACGTCGCGATGGAATCGATGGGCAGCCCGGTGTTCGGGTTCGGCGGCGGCCGTGCCGACACGTTCGAGCCGCAGAAAGACATCTATTGGGGCACCGAGGAGGAATGGCTGGGCCAGACCCGCATCGACGACAAGGCCGGCCTCGCGCTTGAAAACCCGCTGGCGGCGATCCAGCTCGGCCTGATCTACGTCAATCCCGAAGGCCCCGGCGGTTGCCCCGACCCGATGGGCTCGGGCCGCGACATGCGAGAGACGTTCGCGCGCATGGGCATGAACGACGAGGAAACCGTCGCGCTCACCGCCGGTGGCCACACCTTCGGCAAGGCGCATGGCGCCGGCGATCCCAAGCTGGTCGGCGTCGAGCCGGAAGGCGCGGACATCGCCAGCCAGGGCCTGGGCTGGGCCTCCACCCACGAAAGCGGCATGGGCGATCACACGATCACCAGCGGCATCGAAGGGGCATGGACGCCGACGCCGACGAAATGGGACAATACCTATTTCCACATGCTGCTCGATTACGAATACGAACTGGTCAAGAGCCCGGCCGGCGCGCATCAATGGCAGCCGATCGCGCAAAAGCCCGAAGACATGGCGCCCGGCGCGCATAGCCCCGATCGCCGCGTGCCGACGATGATGACCACGGCGGACATGGCCCTGAAAAAGGACCCCAAGTACCGGGAGATTTCGGAGCGGTTCCGCGACAATCCCGATCAGTTCGCCGATGCCTGGGCACGGGCCTGGTTCAAGCTGACCCACCGCGACATGGGGCCCAAGGCACGCTATATCGGGCCCGAGGTTCCGGCCGAGGATCTGATCTGGCAGGATCCGATCCCTGCCGCCGATTATGCCGCGATCGACGCGGGCGATGTCGCGACGCTGAAGCAGACGATCGCCAATTCCGGGCTGACCGTCACCGAAATGGTGGCGACCGCCTGGGCATCGGCATCGACCTATCGCTCGTCGGATCACCGCGGCGGCGCGAACGGCGCCCGCATCCGCTTCGCCCCGCAAAAGGATTGGGAAGTCAACGATCCCGAACAGCTGGCGCGCGTGCTGGCCGTCTATGAAGGCATCAAGGCCGATTTCGACGATCGGGCGACCGGCGGCAAGAAAGTGTCGATCGCCGACCTGATCGTGCTCGGTGGCTCCGTCGGCGTCGAACATGCGGCCAAGGCGGCGAGCTACGCGGTCGAAGTGCCGTTCACCCCCGGCCGCACCGATGCGCTGCCCGAACACACCGACGCCGCGAGCTTCGACGTGCTGGAGCCCAAGGCGGACGGCTTCCGCAATTACCTGTCGGTGCGCTTCAGCGTCCCGACCGAGGAATTGCTGGTCGATCGCGCCCGGCTGCTGAACCTCAGCTCGCCGGAAATGGCGGTGCTGGTCGGTGGCCTGCGCGTCATCGGCATCAACCAGGGCGGGTCCGCGCACGGCGTGTTCACCGATCGTCCGGGCCAGCTGACCAACGACTTCTTCGTCAATTTGCTCGACATGGGCACGGCGTGGAAGCAGGTCAGCGACGAAAGCGACGAGGAATTCGTCGGCACCGATCGCGAGACGGGCGAACAGCGGTGGACCGCGTCGCGCACCGATCTGGTCTTCGGCGCCAATTCGCAGCTGCGCGCGCTGTCCGAAGTGTTCGCCGCGGCCGATGCCGGCGAGCGGTTCGTCCACACGTTCGTCAAGGCGTGGGTGAAGGTGATGAACGCCGACCGGTTCGACATCAGCCGCTGATATGTCCCGGGAAACTGGCGAAAGGGCGAGTTTCCCGGGCGGTGCCGGCGATAGATGAACTTACCTCCCCGGCGGAGGCCGGGGCCCAGTTGGGCGGGAGGCTGGCGATGAGGCACATCGCTTCATCACGACGGCTTTCCCCCGACGGGGCCCGGGCCTGCGCCGGGGGGGGCGTACCGGGCAAGTGAAAGGGCCGCGCGCGATATCGGTCGCGCGCGGCCCTTTCCATGTGTGCGGCCCCCGCCTATCTCCCGCTGATGCGCAAACACATCCTCATCGTCGTCCTGCTGATCCTGCTGGCCAGCGCCGGCATCGTCGCGTGGCTCGCCTGGCCCGACGAGGCGCGCCTGCCACTGGACCGGGTCGCCGGCACCCGGCCGCAGATATCCGCCCCGCGCGAACAGATCCTGCCCACGATCAAGGTCGCCAGCGTCGTCGGCTGGGGCGACACGATGCCGACCCCGGCGGCGGGCCTGACGGTAAAGCCCTTCGCGCGCGGGCTCGATCACCCGCGCTGGCTGTACCGCCTGCCCAACGGCGACGTGCTGGTCGCGCAAAGCAATTCGCCACCGCGCGAAGGCGGCGGCATCACCGGCTGGGTCATGGGCCTGCTGATGAACAAGGCCGGCGCCGGCGTGCCGTCCGCCAACAGCATCGTCCTGTTGCGCGACGCGAACGGAGACGGCGTGGCGGAGACGCGCTCCACCTTCATGACCGGGCTCAATTCCCCCTCGGGCATGGCGCTGCTGAACGGGCAATTGTACATCGGCAACACCGACGCGCTGGTCCGCGTCCCCTACGCCCCCGGCCAGACCCGGATCACCGCCAAGCCCGAACTGGTCGTCCGGCTCAATCCCGGCGGCAATCACTGGGCGCGCAACGTGATCGTCGGTCCCGACGGACAGACGTTGTTCGTTGCGGTCGGATCGGCATCGAACATCGCCGAAGGCGGGCTGGAGGCGGAGAAATACCGCGCAAACATCCTGCAAGTGTGGCCCAAGGACAAGAATTGGCGCGTCTTCGCCGCCGGCCTGCGCAACCCGAACGGCATGGCGATCAACCCGGCGACCCGGCAGCTTTGGACCGTCGTCAACGAACGCGACATGCTCGGCTCCGATCTGGCGCCCGATTATCTGACGCAGGTCGAATTCGGCGATCAATTCGGCTGGCCCTGGTATTATTGGGGCGGCTATCCCGATCCCCGCGTCGAGCCGAAGAACCTGCCGCTACAGCAATATTCGAAGCGGCCCGACTTCGCGATGGGGCCGCACGTCGCCGCGCTCGGGCTCGCGTTCGGCGACGACGTGAAACTGGGCGGTCGCTTCACCACCGGCGCCTTCGTCAGCGAACACGGCTCGTGGAATCGCAAGCCGGTGTCGGGCTACAAGGTCGTCTTCGTGCCCTTCGCCGCCGCCGGCTTCCCCGCGCCAAAGGCCAAGCCGGTCGACGTGCTGACCGGCTTCCTCGATCAGGACGGCCGCGCGCGCGGGCGCCCGGTGGCGGTGATCGGCGACCGGACCGGCGCGATGCTGGTCGCGGACGACGTCGGCAACACGATCTGGCGGGTGAGCGCGAAATGATCCGCGCGGGCGTTCTCATCGCCCTCGTCGGTGTCGCGGCGCTGGCAGGATGCAGCGACGGCACGCGCGAAGTCGGCCGGCACAAGCGCATGGTCGCGGTGCGCGCCGGCCTCTACGCGATCCAGGCCGCGCCCGGCGGCGCGCTCGCGAAGTTCGACGACGTCCGTCTGGTCGGCACGACGACGGTATGCGGCAAGGTCGACGGCCAGGACGGCGCAGGCCCGCGCCGCTTCGCCGTCGCCAAGGGGCAAGTGACGATCGAACAGCCGCGCGAACCCGCGACTGTCCAGGCGATCGCCGCCGCCTGCGCCAACGCCCCCTCCTACCGCGTCATCAGCCGCAACGCCGGCTACACCGACATCGCGGTCGAGGATGACCCGAGCTGATCGCGGTGAAGCCGGCCGGATCAAAGCCGCTCTCTCGAAGGTCTGGCAACCGGCTCGAACCGCTCCGCACCCCCCTCACCGCAGCAATTTCGGCGCCTCGCGTGCGATCGCGTCGCGCACCTTGCCGGCGAACAGGCCCAGCAGCGCGGGCAGGTCGACGACGGCGTGGACCTTGTCGTCGAACACCGTCAGTTCGCTGGCGATCCGCTGGCCCATCGCCTCCACGGTAAAGTGCATCACGTCGCCGTCCCAGCGATGCACCACGTTGGCGCCGCCCGGGATCTTGTCGGCGATGCGGCCGATGCCACCGTCCAGCCGCGCGCGCACGCCCGCCTTGCCAAGCGAATGGGGAATGTCGAGCGTGATGGGAGTGCCCATGTATGGCGGCCTTTCAGGTGGCGAAGATCATTGCATCATCGGCAAACGCCTTGAACTCCAGCGCGTTTCCCGATGGGTCGCGAAAGAACATCGTCGCTTGCTCGCCGGGCTGGCCGACGAAGCGGATATGCGGCGCGATCCCGAACGCCACGCCGGCCGCTTCGACTCGCCCGGCCAGCGCGCGCCAATCGTCCATCGTCAGCACCACTCCGAAATGCGGCACCGGCACGTCGTGGCCATCGACCGGGTTGGTGATCCGCGCGGACTTGG
>DASTLZ010000030.1:0-23803 GCA_035714425.1 Sphingomonas sp. | reverse complement strand
CGATGCGATCACCGGGCGGTTCAGCGGCTTCGTCACCAGCACGTCGTTCCTCAGCTTCTACGCCGGGCTGGCCGACCCGGTGCGCGACGCTGCGATGATCGCCCATGCGAATCGCATCGCGGCCCGCGTCGACTATCTGATGCCCAGCCTCGACCCCGAAGACCCCGGTTTCCAGATGATCCGCTATTGGCGCGGCCCGGTGTGGGCGGTGGTGAACTGGATGATTGGCACCGGCTTCGCCGAAGCCGGCCATGCCGCCCTCGCCGCCCGCGTCCGCGCCGATACGATGGCGCTGATCGAGCGCAACGGCTTCTACGAAGCGTTCAGCCCGGTCGACGGCACCGGCAGCGGCGGCGACGATTTCAGCTGGACCGCCGCGATCTGGCTGGCGTGGAGCAACGCCAGGTAGACGAGGCTGACGCCGATCACGCAGTCAGCGTGAAGCTCCCCTGGACACCCGGTGCCTGCGCGGACGGTGCGATCCACAGGTCGAAACGCCCCGGCTCCACCGTCGGCTTCAGGTCCAGCCCGATGAACGTCAGGTCGGCACGGCGCAGGGTGAACACCACTTCCGCACGCGCCCCGGCGGCCAGTGCCACACGCTTGAACGCCTTCAGCTGGCGCACCGGGCGCGTGATGCTGGCGGCGACGTCGCGAATGTACAGCTGGACCACTTCGACGGCATCGGCCGTGCCGCTGTTGGTCACCGTCGCGCGCACCGTCAGCGTGCCGTCGCCCGCCAGTGTGGCCGCACCCATGTCGAGCCCGGAATAGGCGATCCGGCCATAGGTCAGCCCGTGGCCGAAGGCGAAGCGCGCCGCGTTGGGCACGCCCCGATAATGCGCCCTGAACGGTTCCAGCCGCCCTGCGGGATTGGGGCGACCGGTCGCTTTATGGTCGTAATGATACGGCTGCTGCCCCGTCGCATAGGGAAAGCTGACCGGCAATCGCGCCGACGGGCCTTCGATGCCGAACAGGATGTCGGCGGTCGCCGGCCCCGATTGCGATCCCAGGAACCACGTCACCAGGATCGCCGGCGCCGCCAGCACCGCGCCGTCCAGCGCCAGCGCGCGGCCGTTGCGCAGCGCGACGACGATCGGCTTGCCGGTCGCCGCGATCGCTTCGGCCAGCGCCATCTGCGCGGCCGGCACGACGATATCGGTGCGCGCCTGCGCTTCGCCGGACATGACCTGGCTCTCACCGATTGCCAGCACGACGATGTCCGCGGCATTCGCGGCGGCGACCGCGGCCTCGATCCCGCCAGCGATCGGTGCGTCGACGCCCGATCCGGCGACCGCGGTGACCATCGCCGGATCGGCGACCGCCGCGCGCACCCCGGTCAGCAGGTCGACGGCATCGGCATCGGTGCCATAGACGTTCCACGGCCCGATCAGGTCGGTCTGCCCCGATGCGAATGGCCCGATCAGCGCGATCCGCCGTCCTTTGCGCGGCAACGGCAGCAGGTCCCCGTCGTTCTTCAGCAGCACGATCGATCGCCGGGCAGCCTCGCGCGCCGCTTTCAGATTGGCCGGCGTGCGCACCCGCGTGCGCTCGCGCCGCGGATCGATGCGGCGGAACGGATCGTCGAACAGCCCCAGCGCGACCTTCACCGCCAGCACGCGCCGCACCGCCTGATCCAGCCGCGCCATCGGCACCTCGCCCTTGGCGACCAGATCGGGCAGGTGGTTGCGATAGAAATTGCTCTGCATGCTCATGTCGACGCCGGCCATGAACGCCAGTCGCGTCGCCTCGCGCGCATCGGCAGCGAAACCGTGCGCGATCAATTCCTCATCGCCGGTGTAATCGGACACCACCAGGCCGCCGAACCCCCATTCGCGGCGCAGCACGGCGTCTAGCAACCACGGATTGGCCGTCGCCGGCACCCCCGAAATCTCGTTGAACGACGCCATCGTCGATGGTGCGCCGGCATCGAACGCCGCCTGGAACGGCGGGAAATAGACGTCACGCAGGGTTCGTTCGGACACGTCGACGCTGTTGTAATCCAGCCCCGCCTCCGCCGCGCCATATGCGGCGAAATGCTTGGCGCAGGCCATCACCGCATCGTCGGCGCGAAGCCCGCGGCTGCCCTGGAAACCCCGCACCCGCGCGGCCGCCATGATCCGCCCGAGCAGCACGTCCTCGCCCGCGCCCTCGACCACCCGGCCCCAGCGCTGGTCGCGGCCGATGTCGACCATCGGCGCAAAGGTCCAGTCGATGCCTGCCGCCGCCGCCTCCACGGCCGCCACCCGCGCGCTCCGGGCTGCCAGATCGGGATCGAAACTGCCCGCTTCGCCCAACGGCACCGGGAACACTGTGCGAAAGCCGTGGATGACGTCCGCGGCGAAGATCAACGGCACTTTCAGTCGCGATTCGCGCATCGCTGCGGTCTGCATGCGCTTGGCCATGCCGGCGCCATTGCCGTTGAACACGCCGGTCAGCGTGCCCGCGCGCACTTCGGCCAATTGCGCATCGAAGCTGCCCGCGCCGCCCGCGGGGTTCAGCGCCGGATTGAGCGTCGTCGCCGCTCCCCCTGCCCAGGCTGCCGCGTTCAGCGTCAGCTGGCCGGCCTTTTCCACCAGCGTCATCTGCCCGATCAGCGCCTCCACCGACGCCGGCAAGGTCGTTCCAGCCCCCTGCAACAGCGCACGCGCCGGGCTGGCGGCCCAGGCGGCGGTGGCCGCGGCGCCCAGCATCGCGGCACGGCGCGAGATGTGCAGGTCGTTCATAGCCATCCTCTCTTCAGATCGGTCATGCCCGCGTAGCAGGGGGACAACGCCGATCGCCATCTTGAAACACGCTAATGATTGATGTAACCGGTTACATCAAGACGTGATCGCAGCCGGCACTCGACCGGCGCGGTGTTCAGGGTGAGGATGCGGTTTCGGTAATGTCCCATGCTACGATCCGCGATGTGGCGCGCGAGGCGGCGGTGTCCGTCGCGTCGGTGTCCCGCGTGATGAATAACGTGGGCAACGTCGGCCATGCCACCCGCCTGCGCATCGAAACCGCCGCCGCCGCGCTCGGCTACGTCCCCCACGCCGGCGCACGCAATCTCAGCCTGGCACGGGCCAGCGCGATCGGCGTCGTCCTGCCCGATCTGCACGGCGAATTCTTTTCCGAAGCCTTGCGCGGGATGGACCGCGAAGCTTCCGCGCTGGGTCTGCAATTGTTGCTGTCGAACATGCATGCCGACGCCGATCGCGCGGTCGCCGCGCTGCGCACAATGCGTGGCCGCGTCGACGGGCTGGTGGTGATGGCCCCCCACGTCGACGCCGATCGCCTGTTCGCGCAACTCCCCGCCGGCCTGCCCGTCGTCCTGGTCAATTGCGCAGCCCATCACGAACGCCGCCCCGAAATGCACGTCGACAACGAAGCCGGCGCGGCGCTGATGGTCGATCATCTGGTCGCGCGCGGACGGCGCGCCATCGTCCACATCGCCGGACCCGAAGGCAATGTCGAAGCGCGCGACCGCGCCGCCGGCTACCGCGCCGCGATGGCCCGCCACGGCCTGACGCCGCGCATCATCCCCGGCGATTTCGAAGAGGAATCCGGCGCCGCCGCGGGCGCATTGCTGCTGCGCCGGCGCGAAGGCTGCGATGCGGTGTTCGCGGCCAATGACATGATGGCGATCGGCGCGATGGTCGCGCTGCGCGACGGCGGCTTGCGAATCCCGCACGACATCGCCGTCGCCGGCTTCGACGACATCCCGCTCGCCCGGCTGGTGTCGCCCTCGCTCACCACCATGCGCGTCGGCATCGCCGCGATCGGCGCGCGCGCCGTCACCCGCCTGGCCCGCGCCATCGCCGGCGATCCCGACACCACATCCGAACGCGCCACGCCCGAATTGAAGGCGCGCGAGACCACGCAGATTTCGGCCCAGATTTCGACGCAGAACCAGGCCCGAACAACGGGCGATCAAAGGGGAACACGACCATGAAGACGATCAAGACGCTCAAACTGCTCCTTGCCGGCACCGCCCTGACGGCGGCCGGCACCGTAGCGCTCGTGCCGGCTGCGGCGCAGAATTCGACCGCGAACGTGCGCGGGCAGGTGCGCGACGCCGCCGGCGCACCGGCAGCCGGCGCGACCGTCGCCGCCGTCAGCCGCGCGACCAACCAGACGCAGCGCACCACCGCCGACGCATCCGGCAATTACACGATCAACGGCCTGCGCCCGGGCACCTACACGATCACCATCACCGGCACGACCGGAGAGACGTTCTCGCAAGTCGTCATCGTCTCGATCGGTCAGTCCGCCACGCTGGACGCGACGCTCGGCACGGCGGGTGCGGGCTCGGCAGGCGCCGATGCGACGGCGGATATCGGCAACGACATCGTCGTCACCGGCAACCGCCTGGTCGAAACCCGCACCAGCGAAGTCGCCACCAACGTCAGCCAGGCGCAGATCCGCACCCTGCCGCAGACCGACCGCAATTTCCTGAGCTTCGCCGCACTTGCCCCCGGCGTCCGCTACAACGACAGCGAGACCAACAAGGGCATCCAGTCGGGCGCCTCCACCGCCAGCCAGGTCAACGTCTTCATCGACGGCGTCAGCCTGAAGAACAAGCTGCGCGAAGGCGGCATCGCCGGACAGCAGAACAGCCGCGGCAACCCCTTCGGTCAGTTGGCGGTGCAGGAATTCCGGGTGCTGACCCAGAATTACAAGGCGGAATACGAACAGGCCGGCTCAGCGATCATCACCGCCGTGACGAAGTCCGGCACCAACGAATTCCACGCCGAGGCATTCGGCCAATATACCGACAAGGGGCTGACGCAGAAAGCGTATCTCGACAAGAGGGACGGCAACGCGGAACCGGCGTTCGAACGCAAGCAATACGGCGTGTCCTTCGGCGGCCCGATCATCAAGGATCGCCTGTTCTTCTTCGGCACCTATGAAGGCAACGATCAGAACCGCGCTTTCAACGTCGGCACGCGCGCCACGGCACCGGCCGATGCCCGCGCCGAATTCGAACAGCGTACCGGCCTGCGCCTCGCCGACTTCGAAGGATCGTTCGTCAGTCCCTTTCGCAGCGACTTCTACTTCGGCAAGCTGACGTTGACGCCGGATTCCAACCAGGTCTTCGACCTTTCGTTCAGCCGGCGCGACGAAAGCGATATCCAGGGCTTCGGCGGCCAGACGTCGTTCAGCGCTGCGGAAAACAAGCTGAACCGCGTCGACACGTACCAATTCAAATGGACCTATACCGGCGGCAGCTTCGTCAACGAATTCAACGCCAATTACCTGAATTACACGTTCAACCCGACGTCGCTGAACCCCGATCTGGCGCAGTTCAACTACGATCAGGTGCTCACCTATGGCGGCAAGGATTCGACACGGCGCGAAATCCAGCAGGGTTACACGCTGCGCGACGATTTCACCTACACCGGCATCGATCGCAACACGTTCAAGGTGGGCGCGCGCGTCGAAATCACCGACATCGAATTCAGCAGCCTGTCCTTCATCCAGCCCAGCTATATCTTCCGGCGCGAACCGCTGAACAATCTGGACTTCGCATTTCCGGCGGAAGCACGGCTGGGCCTGGGCAACGGCGTGGTGCTGTCGTCGAACACGCAGGTCGGCCTGTACATGCAGGACGATATCGAGGTGACCGACAAGCTGGAATTGAACCTCGGCCTGCGCTGGGATTATGAAACCAACGGGTTCAACAATGACTACCGCACGCCGGCGGCAGCGGCGGGGGCATTGCGCGCGCTGCCCCGCACGTCGTATTTCGATCCCGAAAATTACATCAGCACCGGCAGCAACCGCAAACCCTTCGCCAAGGCGCTCGCCCCGCGCTTCGGCTTCTCCTATGATCTGACCGGCGATCAGCGCACCGTCATCTTCGGCGGCGCCGGCCGCTATTACGATCGCAACAGCTTCGGCAACACCGTCGACGAACTGTCGCGCACGATCAATCCGGTCGGCGTATTCCGCTTCTCGAGCAACGGCGCGCCGCGTAACGGCCTGCCCACCGTCGCTTGGAACCCGGCCTACCTGACGCGCGATGGCCTGCGCGCCCTGGCCGCCAGTTCCGAACAGGGTCGCCCGGAATTGTTCGCGGTGAAGAACGATGCCCAACCGCCGGTCAACGACCAGGTCAGCCTGGGCGTGCGGCAGAAGGTCGGCATGTTCCAGGCCGCGCTCACAGCATCGTATCAGCGCGGGCGCAACGGCTATACCAACCTGTTCGCCACCCGGAACAACAACGGGACTGGCGGATGCTGCAACACCGCGCCGCTCAGCCCTTTCGGCTACGGCAATGCCCTGATCGGCTTTGACGGGCTAGATACCCGGTACAAGGCGATCTTCTTCACGCTCGACAAGAATTACACGCAAAGCTCGGGTTGGGGTTTCAACCTGGCGTACACCTTGTCGAAGGGCGAGCAGAACGGCGGCGATCTGTTCAGCCTGGACGCGATCACGCCCGACGACTACGGCTGGCGCCCGCGTGCCGGCGACGAACGTCACCGCGTCGTCCTGTCCGGGATCGTCGACCTGCCGTTGAACTTCCAATTCTCCACCCTGACGACGTTGGGCAGCGGCGCAGCCTATCAGGTGGTCGATGGATCCAACGGCGCGGAGTCCGGGTTCAACCGCTTTACCGCGGCCTATCCTGTAAAGAATTGCATCAAGGGCCTGTTCGCCTTCTGCGAAGTGAATCTGACGCTGGCGAACAAGTTCAAGCCGTTCGGCGATCACGAGGTCGAGCTTGCCGTCGATGTGCTGAATGCGTTCAACAACAAGAACTTCGCGGATTTCGACGGGTTCTTCAATACCACCAGCGGCGACGTGCTCCGACCGGGAGAGATCGGGGGTTCGACGATCACTCTTCCCCGCCGCATCCAGTTCCGCGTCGGCTACCGCTTCTAAACCTGTCCCTGGGTGGGTGGCGCTGTCCCCTTTGCGCCGCCCAACCCCTCGTTACGTCTGAAGGAAACCCGATGGTCGACCGGCGCGCGTTCCTGAGCACCGCAGGCCTGGGGTTCGCCGGCCTCGTCGCCGGCTGCGTCACATCCGGAAGCGGCCCCCAAAGCGGCGGCGCGTTCGATCTCATCGCCGATGTGCAGGAACGCACGTTCCGCTTCTTCTGGGAAACCACGGACCCTCAGACCGGGCTCGCGCCCGATCGCTGGCCAACGCCCTCCTTCACCTCGATCGCCGCGGTCGGCTTCGCCCTCACCGCCTATCCCGTCGGCGTCACGCGCCGCTGGATCAGCCGGGATCAGGCGCGTGCGCGCACGCTGGCCACCCTGCGCTTCTTCGCCGATGCGGCCCAGGGCGACGGTGCCACCGGGGTCAGCGGCTACAAGGGCTTCTTCTACCATTTCCTGGGCACCACGAACGGTCAGCGGTTCGCGCGCTGCGAGCTGTCGAGCATCGACACCGCGCTGCTGATCGGTGGCGCGTTGTTCGCGCAGAGCTGGTTCGACGGCGATCATCCCGACGAAGCCGAAATCCGCCGGCTGGCGGACCAGCTGTACCTGGCGGTCGAATGGGACTGGATGATGCCGCGCCCGCCATTCGTCGCGATGGGCTGGCACCCGGAGGACGGCTTCATCCGGTCCGATTGGAACATCTACAACGAAGCCATGCTGCTGTACGTGATGGCGCTCGCGTCGCCGACGCACGCCATCGCGGCCGATACCTGGCCAAAGCTGACGGCGCGGTTCGCGGATGCCTGGACGGAAAACCGCGGGCGGCCGCACCTGCATTTCAGCCCGCTGTTCGGCCATCAATACAGCCATATGTGGATCGATTTCCGCGGCATCCGCGATCCGTTCATCGCGTCCAAGGGCATCGACTATTTCGAGAACAGCCGCCGTGCCACGATCGCCCAGCGCGACTATGCTGTCGCCAATCCGGGCCGCTTCGCCGGCTATGGCCCCGACATCTGGGGGCTGACGGCGTGCGACGGGCCGGGGGATTTCACCCGCACGATCGGCGGGACGGCGCGCGAGTTCTACAGCTATTCGGCGCGCGGCCCCGGTGACCGCGACGACGGCACGCTGGCGCCCACCGCCGCGCTGGGCTCGATCGCCTTCGCTCCCGAACTGGTCGTCCCCGCCGCCACCGCGATGCACGCGCGCTATGGCCGCGGCATCTATGGCCGCTACGGGTTCCTCGATTCGTTCAACCCCACCCTGACCGACGCATTGGCGCCGTTGCAGCATGGCAAGATCGTGCCCTGCGTCGGATGGGTCGACAGCGATTATCTGGGCATCGATCAGGGGCCGATCCTGGGCGGGATCGAGAATTGGCGCAGCGGCATGATCTGGGCGACGATGCGGCGCAATCCGCACATCCGCTGCGGCCTGCAACGCGCCGGCTTCACCGGGGGCTGGCTGTCGTGATCCTCGCCCTGTTGCTGGCCGCCACGCCGGTGCTGCTCGACGGCTTCGATCGCGTGCCGCCGTGGAGCGCGCAAGGGTCCGACGGCGTGCGCGCGCAGGCGGACGGCATTCCTGGCGAACAGGGCGCCGCGCTGCGCCTGGCCTATGATTTCGCGAAGGTCTCGGGATACGCCTATCTCCAGCGCCCGCTTGCGATCGATTGGGCCCCCGATTTCGAACTGACGCTGCGCATGCGCGGCACCGGCGGGGTGAACGATCTCCAGATCAAATTCACCAGCGCCGACGGCACCAACGTCTGGTGGTATCGCCGCCCCAATTTCCGCGCGAGCCCTGGCTGGCAGACGCTGCGCATCCGCGCGCGCGACATGGAATTCGCCTGGGGGCCCACCGCCGATCGCCAGCTGCGCCACACCGATCGCGTGGAGGTGGTGGTGGTGCGCGGCCGCGATGGCGGCGCGGGGACGCTCGACGCCGACGATCTGCGCTACACTGCGCTGCCGCCCCCGACGCCGCTGCCGCCACCACACGCCAGCGATCCGCGCGCGATCGACGGCAATCGGGCGACCGAGTGGACGGCGCGCGGAGGCGACGCGCTGACGATCGATTTCGGCGGGCGCAAATCGCTCGGCGGGCTCACCCTGCACTGGCGCGGCGCCGCCCCACGCTACACCGTCGCGGCTTCCGACGACGGCCGCACCTATCGCGCGATACGCGTCGTCGAGGGCGGCGACGGCGGTGACGATCCGCTCGCGCTGCCCGATCTGGACACCCGCTGGCTGCGCATAGCCCTGCCCCCCGGCGCTCCTCCTGCGGCCCTCACGGAAATCACCGTCCAGCCCCCCGCCTGGGGCGCCACCCCCAACGCCCTCGTCGCCGCGCTGGCGAAGGCCGCACCGCGCGGCACCTACCCGCGCGGCTTCTCCGAACAATCCTATTGGACGTTGGTGGGGCCGGACGGCGGCCCCACGTCGGGGCTGATCGGCGAAGACGGCGCGATCGAAGTGGCCAAGGGTGGCTTTTCGATCGAACCCTTCGTCCTGGCCGACGGCAAGCGTTTCGGCTGGGCCGACGTCACCGCGCGTCCATCGCTGGAGGACGGCTACCTGCCGATGCCGCATGTCGCATGGACCGCACCCGGCTGGACGCTCGACACGGGGCTGTTCGCCGACGCCGACGCCCCCCGCCTCATGGCGAACTGGCGGCTGACCAACACCGGCACCACCCGCCGGCGCCTCTCCCTGCTGCTCGCGGTGCGACCGTTTCAGGTGAACCCGAAAGCGCAATTCCTCAGCCAGCAAGGCGGGGTCAGCCCGATCGCGCGGATCGCGTGGGCGGGCGATCGGCTTCACGTCACCGCACCGCCGGCGATCGAGGGAGACCCCGCGATCACGCGCATCCTCCAGCCGCTGGCGCCGCCCACCGCCGTCACGATGCGCGGTTTCGATCAGGGCGCGCTGGCCGTCGCCGACGCCGGCCCGCCCAGCCGCACGCTCACCGATCCCAACGCGCTCGCCTCCGCCACCCTGCGCTACGATCTCCATCTCGCGCCCGGCGAAAGCGCAGCTGTGCCGATGGCGATCCCGTTCACCGGCTTGGGCCAGCCGATCACGGCGGCCGCCTTCGCGCGTGCCCACGCCGCCACTGCCGCCGACTGGCGTGGCAAACTCGGCGCGGTGACGCTCAGCGTACCCCCCTCGAAACAGGCGGTCGCGGACACCGTCCGTACCGCGCTGGCGCATATCCTGATGAGCCGCGACGGCCCGGCGTTGAAACCCGGCACCCGCTCCTACGACCGCAGCTGGATTCGCGACGGCGCGATGATGTCGGATACGCTGCTGCGCCTCGGCGCCACCGCACCCGCGCGCGCGTTCGCCGACTGGTACGGACAGCAGCTGTTCGCCAATGGCAAGGTGCCGTGCTGCGTCGATGCGCGCGGCCCCGATCCGGTGCCCGAAAACGACAGCCAGGGCGAATACATCCACCTCGTGACCCAGCTCTATCGCTTCACCGGAGACCGCGCCGCCCTCGCCCGCGACTGGCCCCGCCTGAACGCCGCGCGTCTGTATATGGAGGGGCAGCGCCAGTCCGAACGCACGCCCGAAAACCTGACGCCGCAAAAACGCATGCGTTACGGCCTGATGCCCCCCTCGATCAGCCACGAAGGCTATTCGGCGCAGGCGCAATACAGCCTGTGGGACGATTTCTGGGCACTCACCGGCTACAAGGCCGCCGCCTTCGCCGCCGCCGTCCTCGACAAACCCGAACGCATCGCCATTGCCGCGCAACGCGATCAGTTCGCCACCGATCTGCACGCCGCCATCGCTGCCTCGGTGCGCCATTTCGACATCGATTTCATTCCCGGCGCCACCAGCCTGGGCGATTTCGATGCCACATCGACCACCATTGCGCTGGACCCGGCGGGCGAACAGCACGCGCTCAATCCCGTCCTGCTGGCCAATACCTTCGATCGCCAGTGGCAGCGCGTCACCGCCCGCACGAAGCCCGGCGCCGACTGGGCCGATTACACGCCCTACGAGTTGCGCAACGTGTCGGCGATGGTGCGCCTTGGCCAACGCGACCGCGCCAACGGGCTGCTCGACGCCTATATGCGCGATCGGCGGCCGGCGGCGTGGAACGGCTGGGCCGAAGTGGTCGGCCGCGACCCGCGCGAAATCCGCTTCATCGGCGACATGCCCCACGCCTGGGTCGCGTCGGACTTCATCCGCGCCGCGCTGGATCTGTTCGCCTATGAACGCGGCGACGCGGTCGTCCTCGCCGGCGGGCTAGACGCCGGCTGGCTGAGCGGACCGGGCGCCACGATCCGCCACTTGCGCACCGGCTTCGGCACGCTCGACCTCTCCATCCGCCGCGACGGCGAAACGCTGGAGGCAACGATCGCCGGCACCGCAACGCCCCCCGCCGGCTTCATCCTCCCCTGGCCCTTCCCCGGCAGACCCGGCCCCGCCACCATCGACGGCCACGCCGTGACCCCCGCCCCAGACGGCCTCCACATTCCCGCCACCGGTCGGGCGATCGTGGTCCGCTGGGCTGGGGCGGGGCGATGACCGGTGAGCTACCCGCCCTCGATCGTGGTCACTGACACAGCGGCGGCATTGCGAAAGCGTTACGGGTGCGGCCGGGCCGCAGCGCCTCATACCAGGTTCAGCCCCGCGCGCTGAACCGCGCCCGCATAGGCGCGCATGCCGGCCTCCGCCGCGATGGTCAGGGTCAGGAAGGCGCGGCGGCGGTCTTCGGAGTCGGCGGCGCGCGTCAGCAGGCCGGCATCGACCATCCGCGTGATCCAGCGCAGCGCCGTCGTCGGCGCGACCGCCGCGGCGATGCACAGGCTCGACACCGACACCTGCACGCCCTCCAACGAGGCAGCGAACAGATCGAGCAGCATGTCCCAACCCGGATCTTCGACCAGCCGCGCGTCGAAGAACTGGGTGCGCAGGCGCCGCGCGCGGATCACCCGGCGGACCTGGGCGGCGCCCATCGGCGCAGGCCCCGGCTGCACTCCGAATTGCATCCGCCGATCGTCGACGCTGTCGCCCGGCGCGGCACGCTCGCCGATTTGCGCCAGCATCGCCGTCAGCCGCGCGATCTCGTCGTTCAGGCGGCGAAAGCGATCCGCCTCGTCCTCGCGCACGCCCGAACCATGTCCGGCCGCCGCAAGCGCCAGCGCCGCGACCCGCTCCGCCAGCGTCGGCGCGACCAGCAGGGCGGTTCGCGATCCCATCAGCGATGCCGCCGCCAGATCGATCTGCCCGATCGCGATCGTCGCCACGATCGGCATCCCCGCGGCCTCGGCGTCCGCCGCCAGCCGCGGCAGCGCGTCGTCGAGCACCGTGTCCGCCACGCCCTCGGCTTCGATGACCAGCACCGCACCGGCGGTGAGTGCATCGTCCCACCCGCCTTGCGCGGCGATCCGCCCGCCGGCCAGGCTGATGGCGCGCTCCGCGTCTGGCGCGCTGCCGATCAGGACGGCGGCGAAGGGCGATACGAACATGACGGCTCCCGGCGATCCGGCGTCAGTCGAGCGCCTTGACGATGTCCTCCACCATCTTCTTGGCGTCCGCCAGCAGCATCATGGTATTGTCCATGTAGAATACGTCGTTGTCGACGCCGGCATAGCCGACGCCCCCCATCGACCGCTTGATGAACAGCACCGTCTTCGCCTTTTCGACGTCCAGGATCGGCATGCCATAAATGGGGGAGGTCTTGTCGGTCTTGGCGGCGGGATTGGTCACGTCGTTCGCGCCGATCACGAACGCGACGTCGGTCTGCGCGAATTCGCTGTTGATGTCCTCCAGCTCGAACACATCGTCATACGGCACGTTCGCTTCTGCGAGCAGCACGTTCATATGCCCCGGCATCCGGCCTGCGACCGGGTGGATGGCATATTTCACGCGGACGCCTTCGGCCTTCAGCTTGTCGCCCATTTCGCGCAGCACGTGCTGCGCCTGCGCCACCGCCATGCCGTAACCGGGGACGATCACCACCTGTTCGGCTTGGCTCATCAGGAACGCCGCATCCTCGGCCGAGCCACGCTTCCACGGCCGATCGACGGCTGAGCCGCCCGCCGCCGCCCCGCCGCTCTCGCCGCCGAAGCCGCCGGCGATCACGCTGATGAAACTGCGGTTCATCGCCCGGCACATGATGTAGGACAGGATCGCACCCGACGATCCGACCAGCGCGCCGGTGATAATCATCGCGCTATTGTGCAGCGTGAAGCCCATCGCCGCCGCCGCCCAGCCGGAATAGCTGTTCAGCATCGAAACCACGACGGGCATATCCGCCCCGCCGATCGGGATGATGAGCAGGAAGCCGATCGCAAAGCTTAGGCCCAGGATCGTCCAGAACACCCACGCGTCCTGATCCTGCGTGAAATAGCCGATCAGGCCGAGGATGCCGGCCACCACCGCCAGATTGATGACGTGCCGCCCCGGCAGCATGATCGGCTTGCCGCCCATATTGCCGTTCAGCTTCAGGAACGCGATGATCGACCCCGAAAAGGTGATCGCGCCGATCGCGACGCCCAGCCCCAATTCGATGCGGCTGGCCGGATGGATGATCGCCACCGGATCGCCGATCAGCGGCACCATCAGCGTCGCGATTCCGAACGCATCGGGGTTCAGATAGGCGGCGCAGCCGACCAGCACGGCGGCCAGCCCCACCAGGCTGTGGAAACCGGCCACCAACTGCGGCATGTCCGTCATCGCGATTCGCCGCGCAGTGACGATACCGATGGCGGCACCGATCGCGATGGCGGCGAGGATTTCGGCGACCGTGGTCCAGTCGACGTGCAGCGTCGCGGGCAGGCCGTCGATGCCGATCAGGGTCAGGGCATACATCGGCACATGCGTGACCAGCGTCGTCACGACCGCGATCGTCATGCCGATGATGCCATAACGATTGCCCTTCTGGCTCGACGCCGGCGAAGACAGCCCGCGCAGCGCCAGGATGAAGCACACCCCGGCGACCAGATACGCCAGCCCGACCCAGGGATTTACCGCTACCGCCTGTTCCATATTCTTATCCCCGTCATCCCAGCGAAAGCTGGGATCCCCCCGTTGTCAGCGTACGATCGAGCCGCGCGAGACCCCAGCTTGCGCTGGGGTGACGGACTATTTCGGCGCGGCCGCCACCGGCCGCTCCTTCTTCTTGTACATCGCCAGCATACGCGCGGTGACGGCGAAGCCGCCGAAGATGTTGACGCTCGCCAGCACCACCGCCAGCAGCCCCAGCCATTTGGCGACCGGCGACCCCGCCGCGGCGGATGCGATCAGCGCACCGACGATGATGACGCTGGAAATCGCGTTGGTCACCGCCATCAGCGGCGTGTGCAGCGCCGGGGTAACCGACCAGACCACGAAATAGCCGACGAAGCATGCCAGCACGAAAATCGAAAGGATCGCGATGAAGTCCATATCAAGCTCCCGTATCAGGCCGCGGCGCGACGCGGCGCCGGCACCGCGCGCCCCATCTCGCCGGCCGCCTCGATCCAGCAGCCGATCGCATCATAGGCATTGGCCAGCGCTTCTTCGGGCGTCTCGCCGTCGGACATGCAGCCAGGCAGGTCGGGAACGCGCGCCAGATAGCCGCCGCCATCCTCGCTCGACAGCGGACGGATCGACACCTCGTAATCCTTCGGATTCATACCTGCAGCCTCCGCACCGAAACGATCAGGGCAACCAACGCCCGGATATACACCGGCTTGATCGGCCGATGCGCCGGAATGGTCAGGATGTCGGCGACCCCGGCATGCTTCACCTTGTAATGTGATCCCTTGGCAGGCGCGGTGCAAGCGACCCCATGCCCGGCGCAGACCGCCGCCACGTCCTCTATGCGCCAGTCCTGCGGGTTCGCGCGCATCCGGTCGAGCACCTTGTCGGCGCGGCTCACGCGCCACGGGTCATGCGAGCAACCGCGCGTTCACGACTTTGCCCCCCTGCGTCAGCCGCACGGCGTCGCCGATCTCGGCGTCCAGCACGGGCCGGCCCGCGTCCTTGTCCCAGAAGGTCGACAGGAAATTGTACAGGTTGCGGCTGAACAAAGCGGAGGCATCCGCGGGCAGCCGCCCCGCGACGTTGCGGTGACCGACGATGCGCACGCCGTGGCGCGTCACCACTTCGCCTGCGATGGAGCCTTCGACGTTGCCGCCTTGCTCCACCGCCAGATCGACGATCACCGATCCCGGCCGCATGCTCGCCACCTGCGCGTCCGAAATCAGCCTCGGCGCGGCGCGGCCGGGGATCAGCGCGGTGGTGATGACGATGTCCTGCTTGGCGATATGGCCGGACACCAACTCGGCCTGCGCCGCCTGATATTCCGGGCTCATCTCGCCAGCATAGCCGCCCGAACCCTCGCCCTCGATGCCTTTGACGCCTTCGACGAAAATCGGTTTGGCGCCCAGCGACTGGATCTGCTCGCGCGTTGCGCTGCGCACATCGGTGGCGGATACCTGCGCGCCCAGCCGGCGCGCGGTGGCGATCGCCTGTAGCCCGGCGACGCCGACGCCCATCACGAACGCCTTCGCCGCACTCACCGTGCCGGCCGCAGTCATCATCATGGGAAAGGCGCGGCCATATTCGGCCGCCGCATCCAGCACCGCCTTGTACCCGGCCAGATTGGACTGCGAACTCAGGATGTCCATCGACTGCGCGCGCGTGATGCGCGGCATGAACTCCATCGCCAGCGCTTCGTATCCGGCCGCGGCATAGCCGCCGATCCTCGCGCGCTCCCCGAACGGGTTCAGCCCGGCGACGATCCACGCGCCGGGCGCAACGCCGGTCAGCGTCGCCGCGTCGCCGCCCTGCACGCCCAGCACGATGTCCGCGCCGGCCAGCGTCGTCGCGCGGTCCCCGACCTGCGCACCGGCATCGGCATAAGCCGCATCCGCGATCGTCGCACCGGCGCCCGCGCCTGCCTCGACCGCGACGGTCGCGCCCAATGCGATGAACTTCTTCACCGTCTCCGGCGTCGCCGACACGCGGTGTTCGCCGTCGGCCTGCTCCCGGGGGACGGCGATCTTCACCGTCACGCTCCGGAAATCAGCCAGACCACCAGCGCCGCAATCACCGCGCAGGCGACCGCGCCCCATTTCATCATGCCCATTACGCTGGAATAGGTCGACGTGTGCGTCGCCATGTTGGTGTTGTCGGCCACGACCGTTTTCCTCCGCCTGATCCTGAGTTGGCATTCATGTTAGCCCGCCGCCGCCGTTCCCTCAAGCCCTCGTGGAGGGCGGTTTAAGCCGCCCTTTACTCGGATCTGCGTACAGGGATCGCCGAACAGGGCACGGGGTTGATACGAATGACGCGCAACGGCCAGCGCCTACTCTTGCTGATTGACGAGGAACCGGCGCAGCGCCGGCTGGTCGCCGCGCTCGCCGCGCGCGCCGGCTGGCGGACGATCTTCGCGCAGGACGGCGAAATGGCGATCGCCACATTGGGCACCCAGGACGGCATGCAGCTCGACGCGATCCTCCTAGACCATGTCGATGTCGCGGCCGACGCCGCGTCGCTGATCGCGACGCTGCGCGAACGCCGTCCCGCCTTGCCGATCCTGATGCTGACCGACAACACGTCGGTGGCGCAGGCGGTGGCCGCGATGCGCGCCGGCGCGACCGACTATCTGGTCAAGCCGCTGGCCCCCGAACGCCTGGTTGCCGCCCTCGAAGCCAGCGTCGCGGCGGCGACCGGCGAATTGCGCCCGCTCACCGAAAAGCTGCCCGCACTGCTCGCCTTCGACGAGATCGTCGGCTCGGCCCCCGAATTCCGCTCCGCCCTGGCCATCGCCGCGAAGGCCGCGCGCGCGCGCATCCCCGTGCTGGTCGAAGGGGAAAGCGGCGTCGGCAAGGAAGTGGTGGCGGAGGCCATTCATGCCGCGTCGCCGCGCGCGAAAAAACCGATGACAACGGTCAATTGCGGCGCACTTCCGCCGAATTTGATCGAAAGCGAGCTGTTCGGGCACGAAAAGGGCGCTTTTACCGGCGCATTCGAACGCAAGATCGGCCGCTTCCAGGATGCCGACGGCGGCACCGTGTTCCTCGACGAGGTCGGCGAACTGCCGCTGGAGGCACAGGTCAAGCTGCTGCGCGTGCTGCAATCGGGCGAGATCCACGCCATCGGCGCGCGCCATCCATGCGAAGTCGACGTGCGCGTGATCGCCGCCACCAACCGCCGCCTGATCGAGGAGGTCGAGGCGGGTCGCTTCCGCGAAGACCTGTATTATCGCCTGAACGTCGTCCAGGTCACGATCCCCCCCTTGCGCGAACGCGCCGGCGACATTCCCGCGCTTGCCCGCCATCTGCTCGCCCGCATCGCCACACAGCCGGGCCTGCGCCCGTTGGGCATCACCGACGATGCGCTGGCGCTGCTCGGCGGTTACGACTGGCCGGGCAACGTCCGTCAGTTGCAGAACGCGCTCTTTCGCGCCGCGGTGCTGTGCGAAGGCGCCGCGCTGACCCGTGCCGATTTCCCGCAGATCGCCAGCATGGGCGCCCGCCGCACCGCGCCGCCATCGTCGCCCACCGCCGGCGGCGTCACCTTGTTCAACCCGGACGGCAACATGCGCGCGCTGGAGGATATCGAGGCGGACGTCATCCGCCTCGCTATCGGCCATTACCGCGGCCGTATGACCGAAGTCGCCCGCCGCTTGGGCATCGGGCGCTCCACGCTGTACCGCAAGCTGGGCGAACTGGGCATCGACAACGCGGCGTGATCCCGACAACCCGCGGGGGTTCCCGCCCCCTTTCGGGCCCGCCGGCGCTGCGAACAACGGCGATCACGATACCGCAAATACTCGCCCCCGCGACCAAACATCACCGTCGCGTCACGAGCAGATAACGCCGCGCCGTCAGTCAGTTGAGCCGTCGGACAGGCATGCGCCTGGACGATCGCGCCATCGATTACTCTCAACCTCCCGCGCACCTTGTTGCCGACAAGTCACAGTCGCAAAATATTAACGGTCCGAATCCAGCGATCGTTGCAGCGAGTCGGCAGGAGGTCTAGCGGCCTTCCACCGCCGGAGAGCGAAAGCGGTGCTGTACGGGAGAGCGTGATGTCGACTTTCGATCGTTCGGGTGTGCGCGCTGCGCTGCTGGCGGGTGCCGCATTGATGCCCAGCCTGGCGTGGGGCCAGACGGTTGCGAGCGATCAGCCCACCACCCAGACCGCGACGCCGCAAGCCGCGCCTTCGGGCGAAGGCACCGACGACATGCAGGATATCGTCGTCACCGGCCAGACGACGCGCGATCGGCCGCTCATCACCTCTTCCGCCGACATCACCTATGCGACACGCGAGGATATCGACCGCCGCGCGCCGCGTTCTACCGCCGACATGCTGGAGCTGGTCCCGGGCATCTTCGTCGAGGCCACGGCGGGCGAGGCGTCGAACAATTACTCGGTCCGCGGTCTGCAAGGCGGCGGCCAGCGGTTCGTGCAGCTCGAAGAGGACGGCATGCCGATCCTGTACGGCGGCGGCGGCGCCGACTTCTTCTTTCAGCAGGATCTGACGATCGATCGCCTGGAGGCCGTCAAGGGCGGATCGTCCGGTGTGCTGACCGTCAACGGCGCCGGCGCGACGATCAATTTCATCTCGAAGAAGCCGAATTTCGACACGTTCGAAGGCGCGGTTCGTCTGACGGGCATGAATTACGGTCTGAAACGTGCCGACTTCTATTATTCCGCGCCGCTCGCGGAAAATCTGGCCTTCAACTTCGGCGGCTATGTACAAAGCAGCCCCGGCGTGCGCCGGAACCCGTTCGATTATGCGGGATACCGGATCAAGGGATCGCTGGAATATCGTTTCCCGGCCGGCGGCTCCATCCGCCTTTCCGGCCGCCGCGGCGACATGGAAACCGCCTTTTACGCGTCGGCGCCCTATCGGTTCGAGAACGGCAAGCCGGCGAGCATTCCCGGTTTCGATATCCAGAGGGACAACATCGGCGGCGACGCCTTCAGCTCGATCCGCGTTCCGGTGTCGACCTTCGTCGATGCCGGCGGCTATCGCCCATTCCGCTACCGCGACGGCATCCGTTCGGTCTACACTCAGGCGCGGATCGACATCGATGTGCCGGTGTCGGACACGATCAGCCTGTTCGCGCGGTCGCGCTACATCGATTACAAATATGATTTCAACGGCCTGTTTCCGGGATCGGGGACCGGCAACGCAGGGCTGGCCAGCGCGGTCAATTACCTGACGCCCAATCCGGCTCTGTCGCCGATCATCGATCTGCTCCGCGCGGGCTTCGTCGCCTATCCCGGCACCACCCGCTTCGGCATCCGCAACATCCGCACCGGCCAGGTGATCGGATCGAACCAGACGGCCGATCTGAACGCCTTGAACGGCAACGGCTTTCTTCAGCGGACCACGCTCAATCACGACATGGTCGAAGGCAAGGATCTGGGCGTCAACGTCGGCGGCCGTTGGGAATTCGAAAGCGGCGGCATCAAGAACTCGCTGACCGCCGGCGCGATGTATTACAACGTCAAGCGCAATCAGAACCAGTCGGCGACCGCCAGCGTCGTCAACGACGTCAAGAACAACAGCGACATCTATGACATCGTCGCTCTGGGGGCGACGAACAACGTCATCGGATCGCTGACCGACAGTGGCCTGGTGTCGTACGGCGACTGGGGCAACGGCATCCGCGAGCGCAAGGACGAGACCATCTCGCTTTACGCCAACGACGAAATCGCGCTCGGCGATCATTTGCGCATCGACGGCGGCATCCGCTGGGAACAGGACAGCGCCGTCGCGCGCGACGGCGTGGATGCAGCCGCGGCGAATGCGGCACTCAGGATCGTCCAGGTCGGCCCGAACACCTTCCAGCAGTTGGTGCCGGTTGGGCAAGGCGGGGTCACGCCGACGGTCGGTTCCACGTTTGCGGGCCAGTTCACGACGCGGCGATTGAAGCAGGACAAGATCGCCTGGACGGTCGGCGCCAACTATCTCTTCACCCCCAATTTCTCGATCTACGCGCGCTATGCGGACGGATTTCAGACGAACAACGTCGATCCGATCACGACGATCAAGCTCTACGAGGCCGGCGCGCGGTATCAATATGGACGGCTGTTCAGCGGATCGGTGACGGTGTTCCGAACCAATTTCGACGACCAGAACTACAATTTCGCGAATCCGGCCAACCCTACCCTGCAGCAAAACATCAACGCCGACCTGCGAACAAAGGGCGTCGAAGTCGACGTGGTGGTCCGCCCCGTGCGCTGGTTCTCGGTGGATTTCCAAGGCGTGTTCCAGGACCCGAGGCTGGAGAACCTCCAGATCGACGGCGCCAATCAATCGGGCTTCGAAGGCAACCGGCCAGAGCGGACGCCGGCGCAATTGTGGACGGTGACCCCGGCGATCCAGCTGCCGAACGGCCTGGGCGATATCTATGGCCGCTACAAATATATCGGCAGGATCTTCGCGGATGCCGGCAACGGCGTGGCGTTGCCCAGCTATGGTGTGACCAGCGTCGGCGTGAATGTGAACGTGACCCCGCAATTGCAGGTGAGCGTCAACGCCGAGAATATCTTCAACGTGGTGGGCCTGACCGAGGGCAATCCACGCCAGGGCCAGACGCAAGCGATCACCAACGGGTTTTTCTATGCCCGCGGCATCGTGGGTCCGACCTATGGCGGATCGTTGACCTTCCGCTTCTGAAGGCGGTAGCGCAGAATGCACGGGGGGTGTCGCGGCCGGAACGGCGTGCGGCGCCCCTTTTTGTCGAGGCGTTGCATTGAAGGAGAGCGTGGGATGAGGCGCATGACACTGGCGCTGCTGGCTGGCGCGATGTCGGCCAGTGCGACGCTGGAGGGTGCGGCTTTTGCCGGCGCCCAAGGCCGCGCGCCGGAACTCGCTTTCCAGGTGACTGAAGGGCAGAATATCAACGCCTTCGTGCGCGATCGTGCGGTGGCCGCGCACCTTTTGCTGCGCAACGGTCGCGATCCGCGTGTCCTGGTGGCGTTTCCGGCGGGAAACAGCGGCGTCGGGCTGTGGTTCGATCCCCTCGCGCGCGCCGCGACCTGGCGCCTCGAACAGGCCCCGCGCGCGACGACGACACCCGGAATCGCCGGCCCGCAGCCTGCCATCGTGACGGTGGCCAGCATCGACGCGCCGCAATTGCGGATCAAACAAGCGGTGCTGTCGAGCGTGCGCTTCCTGCGCGACTATCAATCGGTCGGCCGCTTTCCCCGCGAACTCGATGTCGCCCCGGTGATCGCTGGCGATACGATCCGTTGGAGCCGGGCGCGGCTGGACGGCGCGCCGGGATATCTGTTGCAGGTCCGCGTGCTGTCGGGACGGCTGCTGCCGAACGGCGCGATCATCGCTGACGCAGCGCGGCCGATCCGGCTTCAGATCACCGCGTCGAGCGGAGAGACGCCGCTTACCGGCCTCGCGCCCTCGGACTTGCTCAACGCCCGCGCCGCGGCCGATCCCGCCGCCCGCAACGCCTTGCGCTTCCTCAGCTACCGCGAGAAATTCCTGGCCGGATCATGGCGGTTCCAGACCTATTTCGGGCGCGATACGCTGATGTCGCTGCGCTTGCTGATGCCCGCGCTTCGGCCGCAGGCGATCGAGGCCGGCCTGGGATCGGTTCTGGCGCGGCTCGATCGCAACGGCGACGTCGCGCATGAAGAGGGGATCGGCGAGTTCGCTGTGGTCGATCGCCGTCAGCACGGCGGCAGCGGCGATGCCGCGGTGCTCGATTATGCGATGATCGACGACGATTTCATGTTGGCGCCGGTGGCCGCGACCTACCTTCTCGACAATGCCGATCGCGTCGGCGCACGCGCTTTTCTCGACCGGGCGATGCCCAGCGAGGGCGTTCCGGGAATTGTGGAGCCAGCCGGCGCCGCGCTCGTTCGCAACCTGCGGTTCGTCGTGGCGCAGGCACGGGGCTTTGCCGCCGCGCCGGGTGTGGAACGGCTGATCGCATTGAAGCCCGGCCGGATGACCGGGCAATGGCGCGACAGCGAAGAGGGGCTGGGCCGGGGACGCTATGCCTATGACGTGAATGCGGTGTTCGTTCCCGCCGCGCTCGATGCGGCCGCGCGGCTGGCGAAAGCGGGGATGCTCGACCGCTACATGACCGCGGACGATCGGGCCGCCCTGATGCAGGCAGAAGGCATGGCGCGGGTGTGGCGGGATCGTGCGCCGGCGCTGTTCCGGGTCACGATCCCGGCGGCGGACGCGGTGTCGAGAATGCGGGCCTATGCGCGCAACCTGGGCATCCCCGCACAACCGGCGATCACCGCGCTCGGCACGGCGCCTCTGGTGTTTCACGCGATCGCGCTCGATCAGCGCGGACAGCCGATCAGGATCGTCAATTCGGACGAAGGGTTCGCCTTGATGTTCGCCGATCCCTCACCGGCGGATCTGGAGACCTATGTCACCGCAGCCATGCGGCCGTTTCCGGCGGGGCTGATGACCGATATCGGCCTGCTCGTCGCCAACGCGGCGCAGGCGGATGCCGCGACACAGGCGCGCTTCACGCCGGCGGCCTATCACGGTGCGGTCGTGTGGTCGTGGCAACAGGCGCTGTTCGCGGCCGGACTGGAGCGGCAGTTGGCGCGCCGCGACCTGCCGGCGTCGACGCGGGCGGTCCTGACCGAAGCGCAGGCAAAATTATGGCGCGCGATCCAGGCGACGCGAGCGACGCAAAGTTCCGAACTATGGTCATGGGCGTTCGAGAACGGGCGCTACAAAGTAGTCGCCTTCGGCGCCGGCAAGCAGGACGTCGATGAATCCAACGCGGCGCAATTGTGGAGCACCGTGTATCTCGCAGTTCAGCCGCCGCGCTCTACGCGAGCATCAGGAAAGCGGTGATCGTCAGTCGGCCGTGCGCCGGATCGTCGCTCAGCGTCGCACCGGGCGCAATCGCGCCGCTGTGAAGCAGCGCGCTGGGATATACGACGGCACGATTGTAGCGCGCTTCGACCAACGAAACCCGGTCGAACAAAGGTGTGGAGCCGGCGATGTAAGCCGCGGCCGGCTCGCCCGATTGCCGTAGTTCGTCGGTAAGGCGAGCGCGATAGAGTGGCGCGCGCGCCGCATCGAGCGCCTCGAAACCGGTCGATCGGTGGCGATAGAAACTGGTGCCGTCGCTGTCGTTCTGGCCGAGGAAATGGACCAGCGCGATACGCCCCGGCTCGACCGCATCGACGTGCGGCAACCGTTGCGGCAATGACAGCGCGGCAGGCGGCGTCGTGACGATCGAATAGCTGGCGTCGATCAGCGCAAGCGAACCGGCATGGCCGAACACGCCCTTCAGCGTTGCGATCAGGGCCGGGCGGATGTCGCCGAAATAACCGGGTGGCAGCGCGGCCCGGATACCGGGGTAATGGTTGCGCCCGGGCTCGAACGGCGCGTTGGCGGCGAACGCGCGCAAGGCGTCCGGATCGGGATGGAAGCCGTCGATGATCGCGACGGGCTGTCCTTCGGTGCCGATCCGGCGTGCCGCGATATCGGGAGAGATCACACGCGAGCAGCCGGCTCAACGCTCAGGATCTGGGCCAAAGCCGCGTCGTGGGGCGGCAGCGTGGGGCCGGCGCGGGCGATCACGTCCGCGACCTGCTGCACCTGCGCGCGGTTGCTGGCGCTGTCGATCGCGTCGGCGAGCGGGTTGTAGCTCTGCGCCTCTATCCCCTGTCCGTTCAGCACGGCCTGCCAGCTCGCGTCCCGGAACAGTTCGTCGGTGCCCAGCATCAGGCGCCCGGAACGGCGAAATTGCTCGACGCGGGCGACCAGCGTTTCGGGGAGCGGCATGGTGCGGCAATGCTGCCAGAGCGGTTCCGGCCGGCCGCTGGTGGCGTGATAATGCAGGATCAGGAAGTCCTTGATCCCGTCCATATCCGTACAGAACAACGCGTTGAACCGGTCTGCCAGCGCCGCATCGCAGTCGCGATCGGGGAACAGGCTGAGCAGTTTGGCGATACCGCTCT
>DASTLZ010000029.1:0-4174 GCA_035714425.1 Sphingomonas sp. | reverse complement strand
CCCGACGCGCACCGTGGGGTTGCCGACGGTACACACGACGACACCGTTCAGCGCGCAGACCTGCGCAAAGACGCGCTTGTCCTTGATTTCCGAGTGCAACAGGCTGAGCCCGACGCCCAATGTCAGGTTCGACACCGGCTTCCACGTCGCATCGCCTTCGAAGCCATATGCCTCGGCCTTGTCGGCGTTGAATAGCACGCCGTTGCCGTTCACGTCGTTGCCGTTCAGCTGGATGTCCTGCACCCGGTACGCGAAGACCGTGCCGTTCAGGCGCAGGGTGTTGCCCAGCAGGTTGCTCTTGAAGCCGGCTTCGACCGAATTGATCGTCTCCGAATTGGCGGTGGTGAAATCCGCATTGAACACCGCCGAACGGCCCTGGATCGTCGGACCGCGAAAGCCGCGGGCATAGCGCGCGTAGACGCTGACGTCGGGCGTCGCCTGATACAGCAGGCTGGCGTCATAGCTGGGCTGCGTGTCCTTCAGCGTCACGTCGCGCCGCCCGGTGTACGTCGATACGTTGGCGACCGTGTTGGCGGTCTTCAGCAACCGGGTGCGCTTCTTGTCCTCGGTCACGCGTCCGCCGACCGTCAAGGTCAGCTTTGGCGTGAACGCGAAGCTCGCCTGCCCGAACGCCGAATAGGACGTGTTGACGTCGTGCAGGCGCACCCAATTGTTCGGGTTGCGCGCGGCCGTCGTCAAGAAAAAGGCGCGCTGGTAGAAATCGGTGATGTCGCGGTTGTCGAAATACAGCCCGCCGATCTGCCAGTTGAACCGCTCCCCACCGGGGCTCGCCAAGCGCACTTCCTGCGTCCACTGGTCCAGATCCTGGATGTTGCCCTGGCTCTGTCCGAAGCCGTTGGCGGCCCCGTTCACCGGGAAGTTCACGCCTGCGCCGCCATCGGTGTCGCCGCGGCTGAACCCGCGCGTCGTTTCGTAGGCGGTGATCGAGGTCAGCGTCGCCGCGCCGAAATCATAGGCCGCGCGCACCGATCCCCCATAGGTCGTATAGGCCTGCGGATTGTCGTTGGCTTCGTCGAATGCCACCCGGTCGCGCGGTTCGGCGCTGACGTCGTTCGATCCCCTGACCAGCGCGGCACGGTGGAAGATCGTCGACGTCCCCCGATACGACCGGGCATGGCCCGACACGTCGACCGAGAATTGCGTGCCCGGCGTCAGCAGCAATTGCAGGCGGACGTTGCGATCGTCAAAGCCGCCCATCGCGTTGTTGCGCGGCGTTGCGGTGCCGTCCGCGCTGGTCCCCGCAAAGCTGTTGTCGATCCAGTCCGCGCGGTGCTGCAACAGGGTCGACAGGCGGAACGCCAGCACGTCCTTGACCAGAGGACCGCCGACGCCTGCGTCGAAATTGGTCGAATAATAACTGCCCACCGACGCGCTGGCACGGCTGCGGAAATCCTGCGTCGGCTTGTACGTGTCGAACTTGATGATGCCCGCGGTCGTGTTGCGCCCGAACAGCGACCCCTGCGGCCCGCGCAGCACTTCGACTTGCTGGACGTCGAACACCGGGTTCGATTTCAGCACGACATGTTCCAGCACGACGTCGTCCTGGATGATCGACACCGGCTGCGACGCGCCCAGGTAGAAATCGATATTGCCCAGCCCGCGGATGTAGAAGCGCGGGAAGATGCGCCCGGTGGTGGATTCGACGTAGAGCCCCGGCACCCGGCCCGACAGCGCCAGCAAGGTATCGTCGCCGCCAGCAGTGAAATCGCGCAGCGCAGCGCCGCTGACCACGCCTACCGACACAGGCACGCGCTGGTTGCTCTCGCTGCGCCGCTCCGCGGTCACGACGACATCGCCCAACGTGGACGAATCGGGCTGATCGCCCGCGGCCGGTGCGCTGGTCGCGGCAGGCGTTTCCTGCGCGGATGCAGCAGTCGATACCGCGCACGTCGCGCCGGTGAGCAGGAGCAGCGCCCGGAGGGCGTTGGAAGTCGTCACGAAGATAGTCCCCTTTGGATGGCGAGACCAGGCCACGCCGTCTGCTTCGCGTCCCGGCTCCCGATCCGGTCACACGAGCAGCGATACGACTGCGCCTGGGTCTGATCCGGCCCGTAGTCCTGGAATGTGACAGCTTCTGGGCAGTCTCGCACTTTCATGCTGCATCTGCTAACGACGCAAGCATGCTCAACCTCAACGGCATCACCGTGCGCCTGGGCGGCCGCACGATCCTCGACGGCGCGACGGCCACGCTGCCGCCGGGCAGCCGCGTCGGCCTGATCGGTCGCAACGGCGCGGGCAAATCGACGATGGTCCGCGTCATCGCCGGGCTGCTGGAGCCGGACGGTGGCAGCGCCGACATGCCGCGGGGCGCCCGCATCGGCTATGTCGCGCAGGAGGCCCCGCACGGCGTCGCCACGCCCTTCGACGCCGTACTGGCGGCCGACACCGAACGCGCCGAATTTATGCATTTGAGCGAGACGATCGAAGACCCCGACAAGCTGGGCGACATCTACGAACGCCTTATCGCGATCGACGCCTATACCGCGCCTGCCCGCGCGGCGCAGATCCTGCTCGGCCTGGGTTTCGACGAAGACATGCAGGGCCGCCCGCTCGACAGCTTTTCCGGCGGGTGGAAGATGCGCGTCGCGCTGGCGGCCTTGCTGTTCTCGCAGCCCGATCTGCTGCTGCTCGACGAACCGTCGAACCACCTCGATCTGGAAGCGGTGATGTGGCTGGAGGATTTCCTGAAGGGCTACAAGGCCACCATCGTCGTCGTCAGCCACGAACGCGATTTCCTGAACAACGTGGTCGATCACATCCTGCACCTGCAGGGGGGCAAGATCACGCTGTACCCCGGCGGCTATGACGCGTTCGAACGCCAGCGCGCCGAACGCATGGCGCAGCTGGAGGCGGCAAAGGCCAATCAGGATGCGCAGCGCGCGAAGTTGCAGGATTACGTCGCCCGCAATTCCGCCCGCGCCTCCACCGCCAAACAGGCGCAAAGCCGGCAGAAGATGCTGGCGAAGATGCAGCCGATCGCAGAATTGGTGAACGACCCGTCGCTGAGCTTCGGCTTTCCCAACCCCGAAGAATTGCGCCCGCCGCTCATCACCCTGGACATGGCCAGCGTCGGGTATGGCGACGTGCCGATCCTGAAGCGCCTGAACATGCGGCTCGACCCCGACGACCGTGTCGCGCTGCTCGGTCGCAACGGCAACGGCAAGACCACGCTCGCCCGCCTGCTCGCCGCGCAACTGGCGCCGATGGACGGCGACATGAACGCCACCGGCAAGATGAAGGTCGGCTATTTCACCCAATATCAGGTGGAGGAACTGGCCACCGACGACACGCCTCTCGAACATATGACGCGCATCATGCGCGGCAGCACGCCGGCGGCGGTGCGTGCGCAACTGGGCCGGTTCGGCTTTTCGGGCGACAAGGCGACGACGCTGGTCGGGCGGCTTTCGGGCGGCGAGCGCGCGCGCCTGGCGCTGGCGCTCATCACCCGCGAGGCGCCGCATCTGCTGATCCTGGACGAGCCGACCAACCACCTCGACGTCGACGCGCGCGAAGCCCTGGTCCAGGCGCTCAACGCCTATACCGGCGCGGTCGTGCTGGTCAGCCACGATCGCCACATGCTCGAACTCACCGCCGACCGGCTGGTCCTGGTCGACGAAGGCACCGCGCGCGAATTCGACGGCAGCCTGGACGATTACATCGCCTTCGTCCTGAAAGGCGACGCGAAACCCGCCGGCACCAAGACCAAGAAGGACAAGAAGGCGCAGGCGCAGGCGCGCGAGCGCGATCTGGCGCTGCGCAAGACGCTGCGCGATCTTGAAGAAGACACCGCCCGCCTGACCAAGGAACGCGCCGCCATCGACCGCGCGATGTTCGACCCCGCGGGCGCCGAACCGCGCTTTGCCAAACTGTCGATGGGCGACCTGAACCAGCGTCGCGCCGCCGTTCAGGCCAAGATCGATGCCAGCGAAGCCAAGTGGCTGGAAGCCAGCGAAGCGCTGGAAGCCGTCTGAACGAAAGCGGGAGCGGCGCTGCCGCCGCTCCCGTTGGCTTTACCTACTCACTGCGCGCCGGCGGCCGGCGACGCGCCCGGCGCGGTCGCCGCAGGTGCGGCGGGGTCCGTCGGCTTCAGCACGACGTCCAGCTTGCCGGGATAGAAGCTGTTGAGCGAACCGTTGGCACCGTCGACGATCCC
>DASTLZ010000028.1:0-2171 GCA_035714425.1 Sphingomonas sp. | reverse complement strand
ACGCTCGCGGGGATGATCTACGCGATGCCGTCGATGGAGACGAAGCTCCACGCGGTCATCAACAAGGCCGGCAATTACGAGGGCTTCAGCGCCAACTATAGCGGCGCGGGTTTCTCGAACATGCGCTTCCGCTTCCACGGGCTCGACGACGCGGCGTTCGCCGGCTGGGTCGCGCGCAACAAGGCGGGGAAGCTGCCGCTGACGCGCGCCAATTACCTCCAGCTCGAACGTCCGAGCGAAAAGGTGCCGGTGATGCGGTTCGCCGCGGTGGCGCCGGGATTGTTCGACGCGGTCGTCAACCAGTGCGTTCGTCCGGGCACCACCTGCATGGCGGACATGATGCGCCGCGATGCGGGCGACTCCGCCGCGATGAAACACTCGCCGCAAATGGGCACGCCCGAGCCGGTACGCCCGCAATCGCCGCTGACGACGGGCAACGCCGGCGGCGCGCCGCCCGCGGACCCGGCGGACGCCAAACAACGCAGCCCGGCGGCGCCCGAACGCTCCACGATCCCCAAGCAGAACACCCTCTAGATGGCCGACATCATGCAAGCCCCCTCGCCACTCTCCGTCAGCCCGTTCTTCGGTCGCTTCACGATCGAGTCGCTGCCGCTTCACGAACCGATCGTCGTCGCGACCTTCGCCGCGGTCGCGCTCGGCGGCGCGCTGCTCGTCGGGGCGCTGACCTATTACAAATTGTGGGGCTATTTGTGGACCGAGTGGTTCACCAGCGTCGACCACAAGAAGATCGGGATCATGTACATGATCCTCGGCCTCGTCATGCTCGTCCGGGGGTTTTCCGACGCGATCATGATGCGTATCCAGCAGGCGATCGCGTTCAACGGCTCCGAAGGCTATCTTAACGCGCACCACTATGATCAGGTGTTCACCGCGCACGGGGTGATCATGATCTTCTTCGTGGCGATGCCGATCGTGACCGGGCTGATGAACTACATCGTCCCGCTGCAAATCGGCGCGCGCGACGTGTCTTTCCCGTTCCTCAACAACTTCAGCTTCTGGATGACCGCCGCGGGTGCCGCGACGATCATGATGAGCCTGTTCGTCGGCGAGTTCGCGCAGACCGGATGGCTGGCAATGCCGCCGCTGTCGGGGATCAGCTACAGCCCCGGGGTTGGCGTCGACTATTACATATGGGCGTTGCAGGTGGCGGGGGTCGGTACCCTGCTGTCAGGCGTCAATCTGATCGCGACGATCGTCAAGATGCGCGCGCCCGGCATGTCGATGATGAAGATGCCGATCTTCTGCTGGACCGCGCTGTGCACCAACATCCTGATCGTCGCCGCCTTCCCGGTGCTGACCGCGGTGCTCGGGCTGCTGTCGCTCGATCGCTATGCCGGCACCGCCTTCTTCACGAACACGCTCGGCGGCAACCCGATGATGTACGTCAACCTCATCTGGATCTGGGGTCACCCCGAGGTGTACATCCTCATCCTGCCGATGTTCGGCGTGTTCAGCGAGGTCACCTCGACCTTTTCGGGCAAGCGGCTCTTCGGCTACACCTCGATGGTCTACGCGACCATGGTGATCACGCTGCTCGCCTATCTCGTCTGGCTCCACCACTTCTTCACGATGGGGTCGGGCGCGAGCGTCAACAGCTTCTTCGGCATCACGACGATGATCATCTCGATCCCGACCGGCGCGAAGATCTTCAACTGGCTGTTCACGATGTATCGTGGCCGGGTGCGGTTCGAGCTGCCGATGATGTGGACGATCGCGTTCATGATCACCTTCACGATCGGCGGGATGACGGGCGTGCTGCTCGCGGTGCCACCGGCCGATTTCGTGCTCCACAACTCGCTGTTCCTGGTCGCGCACTTCCACAACGTGATCATCGGCGGGGTGCTGTTCGGCGCCTTCGCGGCGATCAACTACTGGTGGCCGAAGGCGTTCGGCTACGTGCTCGACCGGTTCTGGGGCAAGGTGTCGTTCTGGTGCTGGGTCAGCGGCTTCTACTTCGCGTTCATGCCGCTCTATGTGCTCGGGCTGATGGGGGTCACCCGCCGGCTGCGGACCTTCGAGGATCCGAGCCTGCAGATCTGGTTCATCATCGCCGGCTTCGGGGTGTTCCTGGTGGCGTGCGGGATCGCGGCGATGTTCGTCCAGTTCTTCGTCAGCATCCGCAACCGCGAGAAGCTGCGCGACCTGACGGG
>DASTLZ010000027.1:0-9893 GCA_035714425.1 Sphingomonas sp. | reverse complement strand
CATGATCCCGCCGGGTGGTCTCGGTCCAGGACATGTGTGCCTCCATCGTCGCCTCGCAAACACGACGGAATCACAACCGACCGAGATCACCCAACTCTTTTTCGGCCAGGCTCTGAGGATGGTGGCGATGCAGCCCCTGGTGGCGCAGGCGATCGCGACCCTGCTGGTCTCGCTGCGGATCGCGCCGACCCTCGCCTTCGCGCAGCCGTTCACGCTGCTGCGCGTGCCGGCGACGGTGCGCGTCCTGCTGGCCGTGGCGCTGGCCGCATGGCTGGTCGCGGGCGCGCCCGATGCGACGTGGCGCTCGCTGGCATGGACGGCGGCGCTGCCGGTGGTGGCGGCGGGCGAGTTGCTGATGGGCATCGCGCTGGCGCTCGCGCTGCAACTGGCGTTCGCCGCCTTGCTCGTCGCGGGGCGGACGATCGATATCCAGGCGGGCTATGGCCTGGCCGTGCTGGTCGATCCGACCAGCCGGGCGCAGCTGCCGCTGGTCGGCACCGTCTTTGCCTATGCCGCCGGCGCGATCTTTTTCGCAACAGCTGGCCCCGCGAACCTTCTGGCGGTCTGGTCCGCCTCGCTGGAGCGCGCCCCGCTCGGCGCGGCGCTGCCCGGTGCCTCGCCGGACGTGCTGATCGGCTATTGCGGCACGGTGTTCCTGATCGCGATCGGACTTGCCGGACTGGTGCTGATGGTGCTGTTCCTCCTCGATCTCGCCATCGCCTTCCTGTCGCGCACCCTGCCGCAGATGAACGTGCTGGTACTGGGGTTCCAGGTGAAGACGCTGGCGACCCTGGTGATGCTGCCGGTCGCGCTGGCGCTGTCGGGATCGCTGTTCGCCACGCTGCTGGCGCATGCGTTCGAAACGATGGCGCAGATCGGCTGATGGCGGACGGTCAGGAACAGAACCGCAGCGAAGCCGCCACCCCCTCGAAGCTGAAGAGCGCGCGCGAAAAGGGGCAGGTCGCGCGCAGTATGGAATTGGGCTTCATCGCCGGGCTGATGACGCTGTCCGCCTTCGTGCAGGTCGCGGGTGCGAAAGCCATCGCGGACCTCGCGCAGGCGATGCGCATCGCCTTGTCGAGCGGTATCGCGCATGCCGATGAGCCGGCGGCGGCGGCGGCGGCGCGGCTGATCGGCGACCTGGCCGGCGCGGCAATCCGCCCCGTCCTGCTGTTCGGGGGAACGATGATCGCGGTCGTGATCTTCGTCGAACTGGTCCAGCTGCGCGGTTTCATCTTCACCGCAAAGCCGCTGAAACCCGACTGGAGCCGCCTCAATCCCGCCAAGGGGCTGAAACGGCTGTTCACCGCGCGCATGCTGAAGGAGACGCTCAAAAGCATCGTCAAATTCGCGCTCTACGGCGTCGCCACCTGGCTGGTGATCCGCTTCGCCGTCGGCCGTTACGGCACGACCGTCGGCGATGGAGAGCGGCTGGCGGAAACGCTGCGTGCGGTCACGATGCGGCTGGTGTTCGCGTTCATGCTGCTGGGGGTGGGCATCGCCATCCTCGATCAGCTGCTGGTCCGCGGCGAATTCGCCAAGCAGATGCGGATGAGCCGCCGCGAAGTGACCCGCGAATCGCGCGAACGCGAAGGTGAACCGCGGATCAAGCAACGCCGCAAGCGTCTGCACGGCGAAATGGTGGCGCAGGGCGCCAGCACCGGTGCGCTCGCCGGATCGGACATGCTCGTCGTCAACCCGGAGCATTTCGCGGTCGCGCTGCGCTATGACGATGCGACGATGGCCGCGCCGATCGTCGCGACGCGCGGCCGCAATCTCCACGCCCTGCGGCTGAAGGGGGCGGCGTACCGGCGCGGCATCCCCGTCGTGCGCGATCCGCCGCTCGCGCGCGCCTTGTACCGCGCGTGCGGCGTCGGCGCGACGATCCCCCCGGCGCAGTTCGACGCCGTCGCCGCGCTCTACATCGCCCTGCGCCGATCCCGGCCCGCTTCAACCCCCGCCACCCACTCCACAACGGAGAGTCGCTGACCTCATGGCCATCTCTGCCGCCCCTTCGCCCGCCCTGCCCAAGGGCAATCGCGATCTCGTCCTGGTCGTCGCGACGATATCGATCCTGGTCATCCTGTTCGCGCCGATCCCGGCGCCGGTGCTGGACCTCGCGATCATCATCAATTTCGGCTTCGGGCTGACGATCATGCTGATGACCTTCTACGTCGGCAAGCCGGTGGAGTTTTCCACCTTCCCCTCGCTGCTGCTGGTCGCCACGCTGTATCGCCTGTCGCTGAACGTCGCGGCGACGCGGCTGATCCTGACGGGGGCGGATGCCGGCCATGTTATCGGGTCGATCGGCGCATTTGCGGTTCGCGGCAATTACGTCATCGGGCTGGTCGTCTTCGCGATCCTGGTCGTGGTCCAATATGTCGTCGTCACCAGCGGCGCGCAGCGGGTGTCCGAAGTCGCCGCGCGCTTCACGCTCGATTCGATGCCGGGGCAGCAGATGAGCATCGACGCCGATCTCAACATGGGCCTGATCGACCGCGACGAAGCGGTGCGCCGGCGCAGCGAGCTGGAAAAGGAAGCGTCCTTCTATGGCGCGATGGACGGCGCCAGCAAGTTTGTGAAAGGTGACGCGATCGCCGGCATCATCATCCTGCTCATCAACATCATCGCCGGCTGGATCGTCGGCGTGACGCAGATGGGCATGGAATGGTCGGACGCGCTGCAACGCTTCACCCTGCTGACGATCGGCGACGGCATCGCCACGCAGCTGCCCGCCCTCATCATCGCCATCGCCACCGGCATCATCGTCACGCGGTCCGCGGCAGACCGCGAATTGTCCTCCGAAATCTTCCGCCAATTGGGATCGGTGCCGCGCGTGCCGCTGATCGTCGCGGTCGTGTTGATGGCGCTGCTGCTGCTGCCTGGCATGCCGCGCTGGCCGATCGTGGTGATCGTCGGGCTGGCGGGCGTCGCCTGGTGGCGCATCCGCCGCACCGCCCGCGCGGTGGCGGACGCGCCGGCGGACGAGGAGTCGGTCGGAACCACCGCACCGCCGGCGCTCGAAATCCGCCTGGGCAAGAGCCTGAGCGCGGCGTGGGCCAGCCAGGAAGCGCTGGTGATGGACCGGATCGCCGGCCTGCGCCGCATCCACGAACAGCAGTTCGGCATCGTTTTCCCCCCGGTGCGGCTGCACGACGGCGACGCCATCGGCGACGCGGAATACGAAATCGTCCTGTACGGCGCGCGCTACGGCGCCGCGGAAGTCCACGTCGATCGCGTGCTCGCGGTCGCGGGCCAGGGCGCACGGGCGCGGCTCGACGGGATCGAGACGACCGATCCGGCATACGGCCTGCCCGCCTGGTGGATCGCCCCCGATGCGGCCGATGCGGCGCGCGCCGCGGGCTATTCGATCATCGATCCGCTCACCGTGCTGGTCACCCATTTCGGGGAGATCGTGCGCGGCGAAGTCGCCACCCTGCTCACCCGCGCCACCGTCGTCGCCTTGCTCGACGACGTACGCGGTCGCCAGCCCGGCCTGATCGAGGAACTGGTGCCCCAGACCCTGTCGGTGTCGGACGTGCAGCGCGTGCTGCAAAGCCTGCTGTCCGAAGGCGTGTCGATCGCCAACCTCGATCTGATCGTCGAACATCTCGTCGATCTGGCGCGCACGCACAAAGACCCCGTCGAGCTGACCGAACTGATCCGCCAGCGGCTGAGCTACGCCATCTGCCACCAGTTGCGTGGCCGGCACGGCGATCTGGCAGTGCTCAGCCTCGATCCCCGCATAGAGAACCAGCTGACCGCCAGCATCGGCGCGGCCGGCGCCGGCGCGTCGATGGCGGTCGAACCGCGCCTCGCCGAACAGCTGCTCCACCGCCTCGCCCCATTGACGGAGGCGATGTTCCGTCAGGGTCGCGCGCCGGTGCTGCTGTGCGGTGCCGAAGTCCGCCGCCACCTGAAGACGCTGACCCGGCGCAGCCTGCCCAGCCTGTCGATCCTGTCGGTCGCGGAAATTCCGATGCGCATCACGCTCAAATCCTTCGACGTCGTGCGCCTCGAACCCTAACGTCTGGACCTGCCATGACCGATCCCGCCGCCGATTACGCGCAATTGCACGCGTTCCTGATGCAAGACCCGGACAATCCGCATCTGATCGCCGACGCCGCGCGCGCCGCGCTGGCGGCGGGGCGGCAGGATGCGGTCGTCGATCTGATCGCGCGCCACGCCGCGATCGTCGGGCCGACGCCGGCGCTCGATCATCTCGCCGGGCTGGCGGCGATGGCGCGTCAGGACTGGCCCGCCGCCACCGCGCTGTTCACCAATTTGCGCGCCGATGGGGCGCAAGGGCCCGACGTCCGCTTCAACCTGGCGTGGTCGCTCGCGATGGAAGGGCGCAAGGCCGACGCGCTGCCGCTGCTGGACCAAGAGGTGGCGCAGACCATACCGCAAGGCGCGCAGTTGCTGGTCGGCCTGCTGCACGAACGCGGTCGCCTGGACGAAGCGATGGCGGCGGCGCGCGATGGCGTGGCGCGCTTTCCCGATCATCGCGGGCTGAACGCCGCCGTCTCCACGCTCGCGATCGATTGCGACGATCCGCTGCTGGCCCGCGACGCCGCCGCCCGCGCCGGCGATCACCCCGAAGCACTGGCGACGCTGGCGACGCTCGCCCTGGACGAAGACAGGCCCGACGAAGCCGCCGCGCTGTTCGACGCGGTGCTGGCCCGCGATCCCGGTAATGCGAGGGGCTGGCTGGGGCGCGGCATGGTCGGCCTGTCCGCCGGCGCGCCATCGGCTGCCGCCGATCTGGATCGGGGCGCGGCGCTGTTCGACACGCATCTGGGATCGTGGATCGCGGCCGGCTGGGCCCATGTGCTGGCCGGCGACACGGCGACGGCACGCGCCCGCTTCGAACGCGCGGCAGATCTGGATGCGGGCTTCGCGGAGGCGCAAGGATCGCTCGCCTTCGTCAGCCTGGCGACCGGCGACACCGCAGAGGCACGGCGCCTGAGCGAAATCGCGCTGCGGCTCGACCGCACCTGCTTCGCCGGCGCGCTGGTCGCGGCCCTGCTCGCCACCAGCGAAGGCCGCACCGACACCGCCGAGCGCATCGTCGCCCTCGCGCTGAACACCCCCGTCGACGACGCCGGCAACACCATCGCCCAGGCGCTGGCGAAGCGCGGCGCGCGCGGATAAGGATCCAGACCGGCGCGAAGACGGAGACGGGCATGACGACATTTGGCTATTCCACGCTGCGCGGCGCGGCGATCGCCTTGGCCGCGCTGCTCGCCGCCAGCACCGCAAACGCTCAGTCGTCACCGCCCAAATCCGCCCCGGCCGTGAAGCTCGACGCGCACGAACCGCCCAATCCCACGTTGATCCGCCCGTCCGAAGACCCCGCGCGCACCGTCAACGGGCTCGCGCTGAACCCGCCGATGGGCTGGAACAGCTGGAACAAATTCGCCTGCGACATCACCGAAGCCAAAGTGCGCGAGACCGCCGATGCGATGGCATCGAACGGCATGCGCGACGCGGGCTATCGCTACATCGTCGTCGACGATTGCTGGCAGTCCAAGCGCGACGCATCGGGCACGATGATGGCCGATCCCGTCAAATTTCCGTCGGGCATGAAGGCGCTGGCGGACTACATCCATGCCAAGGGGCTGATGTTCGGCATCTATTCGGACGCCGGCAGCAAGACCTGCGGCGGCCGGCCGGGCAGCCAGGGGTATGAATATCAGGATGCGCGCACCTATGCCGCCTGGGGCGTCGATTACCTGAAATACGATTGGTGCTACACCGGCGTGCGCCGGGCGGAGGAAGCCTATGCGCTGATGGCCGATGCCTTGCGCGCGACCGGGCGCGATATCGTCCTGAGCATCTGCGAATGGGGCAAGGATCGCCCGTGGGACTGGGGCCCCAGGATCGGCAACCTGTGGCGCACGACCGCGGATATCCGCAACGCCTGGGCCGGGCGGGTCGGCTTCCAGATCGGCTGGACCGACATCGTCGATCTGAACGCGCCGCTGTATGCCCATGCCGGGCCGGGGCATTGGAACGACCCCGACATGCTCAACATCGGCAACGGCGCGATGGACGAAGCCGAAGCGCAGGCGCAATTCAGCCTCTGGGCGGTGATGGCCGCACCGCTGCTGGCGGGCAACGATATCGCCGCGATGGACCGCACCACCCGCGACGTGCTGCTGAACACGGATGTGATCGCGGTCGATCAGGACCGGCTGGGGCTACAGGGCCGGCGGGTGCGCGACGATGGCGACCGGGAAGTCTGGTCGAAACCGTTGGCCGACGGCGGCCGCGCGATCGTCCTGTTCAACCGCGGCGATCGGGCTGCGGAGATACCGGTGTCGTGGGAGGAGATCGGCTATCCCCCCGGCCTGTCCGCCCACGTACGCGATCTGTGGGCGCATGCCTCGCTCGGCAAGCGGACGCGGCGCTTCTCCGCCCTCGTCCGCCCGCATGGCGTGGTGATGGTCACGCTCCGGCCCCGCTAAAGGCGCAGGACAAACCGGGCCGCGCTATTCCGCGTCGGCGTCCAGTCCGTACGCGGTGTGCAGCACGCGCACCGCCAGTTCGGTGTAATCCTCCTCGATCAGCACGCTGACCTTGATCTCGCTGGTCGTGATCGCCAGCACGTTGATGCCGCGATTGCCCAGCGTCGTGAACATCGTCGCAGCTACCCCGGCGTGGCTGCGCATGCCGACCCCGACGACGGAAATCTTGGCGACGCGGGTGTCGTGGACGATCCGGTCGAACCCGATTTCGCCACGCGCGCGCTCCAGCGTGTCGAGCATCCGCGTCAGTTCCGCGGCCGGCGCGGTGAAGGTCACGTCGGTCGATCCGGCCGATAGCGCGACGTTCTGCACGATCATGTCGACGTTGATCCCGGCTTGCGCCAGCGGCGCGAAGATCGCCGCCACCGCGCCGGGGCGGTCGGGCACCGCGGTCAGCGTGATCTTGGCTTCGTTCTTGTCATGCGCGATGCCGGTGATGAGCTGGCGTTCCATGTCGTCGATTTCCTCTTCGCCCACGATCAGCGTGCCGCGGTGGCCGTCCTCGTCCTTCGAATCGTCGAAGGACGACAGCACGCGCACGCGCACTTTCTCCTTCATCGCCAGTCCCACCGACCGCGTCTGCAGCACCTTGGCGCCGACGCTGGCCAGCTCCAGCATCTCTTCATACGTCACCTTGCCCAGCTTGCGCGCGCGCGGCACGATCCGGGGATCGGTGGTATAGACCCCGTCGACGTCGGTGTAGATGTCGCAGCGATCCGCCTTCATCGCCGCGGCGATCGCGACCGCCGACGTATCCGATCCGCCGCGCCCCAGCGTGGAGATGCGGTTGCCCGGCGCCAGCCCCTGAAATCCGGGGATCACCGCCACTTCGCCGCGCGACAGGCTGGCGTCCAGCGCGGCGGTGTCGATCTCGCCGATCCGGGCGGAGGCATGCGCGTCGGACGTCGCGATCGGCAATTGCCAGCCCAGCCAAGACCGCGCCGGCACGCCCGCCGCCTGCAACGCGATCGCCAGCAGCCCGCTGGTAATCTGTTCGCCGGCGGACACCACCACGTCATATTCGCGCGGATCGTACAAGGCGGACGCTTCGCGGCAGAACCCGACCAGCCGATCCGTCTCGCCCGCCATTGCGGAGACGACGACGGCGACCTGGTGCCCCGCCTCGACTTCGCGCTTCACGCGCTGCGCCACGCTGCGGATGCGCTCGATCCCGGCCATCGACGTGCCGCCGAACTTCATCACGATACGCGCCATCGCCGCTGCGTCCTTTGCCCCCAAGCCGCTTTTGCACCGGCGGGCGCCCTGATAGGTAGCGGCCATGACGATAGCAAGCGAAGTGACCGGCCCCGAAACGAACGGCGGGACGTCCGGCGAAACCATCGACCCGCGCGAAGCCGCGCATTTCGGCCGGCTGGCGGCGGATTGGTGGGATGCCAAAGGATCCTCGGCGATGCTCCACCGCCTGAACCCGCCGCGCCTGGCCTATATCCGCGAGCGCACCGACGCGCATTGGAGCAGCGACGCGCGCAGCTTCACGCCCCTGGCCGGGCGCACCGCGCTCGACGTCGGCTGCGGCGCCGGGCTGCTGTGCGAGCCCCTCGCCCGCCTCGGCGCCACCGTCACCGGGATCGACGCCGCGCCGGAGAATATCGTCGTGGCACAGCAGCATGCCGATCGCGCCGGTCTGTCGATCGCCTATCGCAGCGGCAGCGTCGCCGCGCTCGCCGCCGACGAACGCTTCGATCTGGTGACTTGCCTCGAAGTGATCGAACATGTGCTGGACCGCGAAACATTCGTGCGCGGGCTGGCGGGCGCGATGGCCGACGGCGGCCTGCTGATCCTGTCCACGCCCAACCGCACCGCCGTGTCGCGCGTCGCGATGATCGCGGTGGCGGAAGGCACCGGCCTGATCCCGCGCGGCACCCACGATTGGAACCGCTTCCTGACGCCCGAAGACCTCACCGCCCTGCTCGAAGCCGCGGGCCTGCGCGTCGTCGACGTGCGCGGGTTGATGCTGTCGCCCGCGAAAGGCTTCGCGCTCGGCGCCTCGACCGCGCTCGATTACCTGGTGACTGCGGTCGCCGCGTGATGACCCCTGCCTCGCATCGCTGGATCGACCGCAATCGCCTGCTGACCATCACGCTCGTCGCGGTCGCCGCGCGGGCGCTGACGTTCGGCAATCCGATCGTCCATGTCGACGAACAATTCTATTACACCGTCGCCAAGGCGATGTGGTCGGGCGCGATCCCGTACATCGATGTCTGGGACAGAAAGCCGGTCGGGCTGTTCGTCCTCTACATGCCCGCCGCGCTTCTGCCGGGCGTCTGGGGCGTGCTGGCGTATCAGGCGATGGCGCTGGCCGCGGTCGTCGCCACGGCATGGATGGTCGCCCGGTTCGCCGATCTGGCCGAATGGCGGCAGGGCGCGACCTATGCCGCCATCGCCTATGTGCTGTGGCTCGATCTGCTCAGCGGCGTTGGCGGGCAATCGCCGGTCTTCTACAATCTGCCGATGGCCTGGGCCGCGATGCTGGTCGCGCGCCCCTCGACCCGCCTGTCCGATCGCGCGCGCGGCGCATGGGCGATGGCGCTGATCGGCATCGCGCTCCAGATCAAATATTCGGTCGTGTTCGAGGGTATCTTTCTCGGCCTGTGGCTGCTGTGGACCGACTGGAAGCATCGACGCGGTATCGCCTCCACGCTCGGCTACGCCATCCTGCTCGTCGCCATCGCGCTGATCCCGACCGCGATCGTGTTGCTCGTCTATGCGCACATCGGCGCGCTGGACGCGTTCATGTTCGCCAATTTCGTGGCGATCTTCGCGCGCAAATCCAATCCGTTCGGCGAAGCGCTGGAAAATCTTCTCACCCTGATCCTGATCCTGTCGCCGCTGGTCGCGATCGGCCTTGCCGCCTGGCCTCACCGGCATGGCGGCAACGCCGGCATGCGCATTTTCCTGCTGCTATGGATGCTGGCGTCGGTGTTCGGCGTCTTCGTGTTCGGCACCTGGTACGATCATTACGGGCTGCCGGTCATCCTGCCCGCGTCGGCCTGCGCGGCCTATTGGCTCGGCGCAGGCAAATGGCGCGGCCGGGCCACGCCTGCGGTGCTGCTGACGGCCGCGCTGGCGGGGCAGATCAAGGTGGTCGCCGATCGGCTGAACCGGGGCACGCCCGCCCAATTCCAGCGGATCGTCGATGCGATCGGTCGCGGGCCGGGTTGCCTCTACGTCTATTCGGGGCACACCGCTTTCTATCCGGCGACCGGGCGATGCTGGCAGACCGCCTATGTCTTTCCCTCGTTCCTGATCCGCCCCCGCGAAAACGGCGCGATGGGGGTGGACCAGATGACGGAGGCCCGCCGCATCCTCGCCGCCCGGCCCGAAGTGATCGTCATCAGCCCC
>DASTLZ010000026.1:0-1825 GCA_035714425.1 Sphingomonas sp. | reverse complement strand
GCACCGATTTCCGCGTCGACATCATCCCCGATCGCCTGCCGGACGGCGACCGCGAGCGCGTGCTGGCGGCGTTGCAACGGCTGCTGAAGCTGACCGACGAGGACATGGAGCGAATCCGCGTCGACCTGGGCCGAGCGGCGGGGTTCCAGCCGGTGCAGGTGGCCGAAAAGCTGGACTGGACGCGCTATGCCGCGGTCGGGCTGCACCTGCCCGAACTCCCCGGGGTCGCGCCGACGCAAGGGTTCGCGCGGCATTATCCCGCCGGCGCCGCCGTCGCGCATCTGACCGGCTATGTCGGCACGCCCGATGCCGAGCAATATAAGGCAACCAAGGACCCGCTGCTCGTCACCCCGGGTTTCAAGCTGGGCAAGGACGGGCTGGAGCGCGCACTGGAGCCGCAATTGCGCGGCGTGCCCGGCGCGAAGATCGTCGAGGTGACGGCGCGCGGCAAGCCGGTAAAGGAATTGCCGACCCGCCCCGACAGCCCCGGCCGTACCCAGCGCCTGACCATCGACGCGGGGCTTCAGGACTATGCCGCGCGGCGGCTGGGCACCAATTCGGGCTCCGCCGTCGTCATCGATTGCCGCACCGGAGAGATGCTGGCGATGGTCAGCATGCCCGCGTATGATCCCAACAGCTTTTCCGACGGCATCAGCCAGATGGAATGGGCCATGCTGTCCGAAAACGATCACGTCCCCTTGATGAACAAGGTGACGCAGGGGTTGTATCCGCCCGGCTCCACGGTCAAGCCGATGAACGCGCTCGCGCTGCTGGATGCCGGGATCGATCCCGGGATGCGGATCAATTGTTCGGGCGCGCTGCGCGTCGGCACCGGCGTGTTCCATTGCCACAAGCGCCACGGCCACGGCCCGCTGGATATGAAGAACGCGGTCATGCAAAGCTGCGACATCTATTTCTACGAAATGATCCGCCGCGTCGGGTATGATCGGATCGCGCCGGTCGCGCGCACGATCGGGCTGGGCGAGAAATTCATGCTGCCGTTCGGCAGCCAGCGGTACGGGACCGTGCCCGACAGCGCGTGGAAATTGCGCCGGTACAACGATCGCTGGACCGTCGCCGACGGGCTGAACGCCTCCATCGGGCAAGGCTATGTGCTGGCCAATCCGTTGCAGCTTGCCGTGATGGCGTCGCGCCTGGCTTCCGGACGTGCACTGCACCCCAGCCTGCTGGCGCGCGACATCGATCGCGATGCCGCTGCCCTGCCCTATAAATCAGAACATCTGCAATTGGTGCGCGAGGCGATGTTCGGGGTGGTCAACGGTGGCGGCACCGGCGGCGCGGCCCGCATGCTGGTCCCCGACGTCAGCCTGGCCGCAAAGACCGGCACCGCGCAGGTCCGCCGCATCACGATGGCCGAACGGCGCGGCGGCGTGCTGAAGAACGGGCAATTGCCGTTCAAGCTGCGTGATCACGCCCTGTTCGTGTGCTTCGCCCCCGCCGACAATCCGCGCTATGCCGCCGCGGTCGTGCTGGAACACAACGGCCATACCGTGCGCAACCTCGATACGCCGCTGATCGGGCGCGACATCATGACGTATATGTTCGATCGGAACCGGGCGCTGGCCTCCCTGGCCGAGGCAGAGCCGACGTGGGGGGGCGACATCGCCACGCGCATGGCAGCGGAGGCGGCGGCCTATCGCGCGGCGCACACCCCTGCCCCCGCTGCGCTGGCGACCAAGACCGACGCCGTGGTGCCGACCGACGCGCCCGCGGTGGAAGCCGCGACCGATCTGGCGAACCGCAGCCAGGAAGCGCTGGCCGCCGACGGGCCGACCGGCAACACGGTGGCTGAGGACGGCACGAC
>DASTLZ010000025.1:0-2619 GCA_035714425.1 Sphingomonas sp. | reverse complement strand
GCCCGTTTCGTGGCGTCAGTCAAGCGTACTGCCAACGACGACGACGACGGCCTGTTGTTTGCGGCGACGGATGGTCCACCAGCGGGAGGTGCGCCGCGGGCGGCACGTCCGGCAGGTGGCGCCGGCCCGGGACCAGCGCGGCACCAGGCAAGGCCGTTTCATGCAAAAGGTGGCCGGTCAGGGCCGCCCAAGGGCCGGTAAGGGCTAGCCTCAACGGTCGATCGCGCTAAGCACAATGCGATGGGCTGGCAGTTCTGGATCGATCGCGGCGGCACTTTCACCGATGTCGTCGCGCGCGATCCGGACGGGACTACCCACACCGTCAAGCTGCTGTCGGAAGATCCCGGTCGATATGATGATGCCGCGGTCGAGGCGATCCGGCGGCTGGCGGGGGACGCGTCGGAGGCCGAACTCCGCATCGGCACCACAGTTGCGACCAACGCATTGCTCGAACGCGCTGGCGAGCCGCTGTTACTGGCGATTACCAAGGGCTTCGGCGACGCGCTGACCATCGGGTATCAGGACCGGCCGGAGCTTTTCGCGAGGGCGATCCGTCGCTCACCCCCGGTCCATGCCGAAACTGTAGAAATTCACGAGCGTGTTGCCGCGGACGGCACGACGCTGGTCACACCTGATCTGGACATCGTCCGGGAAAATCTGACCGCGAGCTATGATCGCGGAATACGCGCCATCGCGATCGTGCTGATGCACGGCTACGCCTTTCCCGACCACGAGCGTGCGGTGGCCGAGATTGCCCGCCAGGTGGGTTTCACTCAGATTTCCGTCAGTCACGAAGTCGCGCCGCTGATCAAGCTGGTTGGACGCGGCGATACCACCGCGGTCGACGCCTATCTGTCTCCGGTGCTCCGTCGCTATGTCGAGGGGCTGACGACCGCCCTCGGGGGCAGAGTGTCGCCCTTATTCATGCAGTCGAATGGCGGCCTTGCCGAAGCGCGTACGTTCCGCGGCAAGGATGCGATCCTCTCAGGGCCCGCCGGCGGCATCGTCGGAATGGCAGAGACCGCGAAGGCAGCAGGGTTCGACCGCGTCATCGGGTTCGACATGGGGGGAACTTCGACGGACGTGTCCCTCTACGCCGGCGCCTATGAGCGGGACAACGACAGCGTAATCGCCGGGGTGCGGGTACGCGCGCCGATGCTGCGCATCCACACGGTCGCTGCGGGCGGTGGATCGATCTGTCGCATCGACGATGGGCGGGTGCGGGTCGGGCCTGAATCGGCAGGGGCGGTGCCGGGGCCGGCCGCGTATCGACGCGGCGGACCGCTGACGATTACCGACTGCAACGTCATGCTCGGCAAGCTGCAGCCGCAATTCTTCCCGGCGCTGTTCGGTTTGAACGGTGACGAGCCGCTCGACGTCGCGGCAGTGCGGGATCTGTTTGCGCCATATGAGGACCCGCGCGCCACTGCCGAAGGCTTCGTCGCGGTAGCCGTTGCCAGCATGGCCAATGCGATCAAGGCGATCTCGGTAGCCCGTGGGCACGACGCGTCGCGATTCGTGCTCGCCTGCTTCGGTGGCGCGGGCGGGCAGCACGCCTGCCTGGTGGCGGATGCGCTGGAAATCGACCGGATCATGATCCATCCGCTCGCCGGCGTATTGTCCGCTTATGGCATGGGCCTCGCCGAACGGCGCGCGATGCGCGAGCGCACCATCGGATTGCCGCTGCCGGAAGCGCGCGAGGCTTTGGGCGTCGCGCTGGCGACGCTCGGTGCCGAATCCCTGGCGGCATTGCCAGACGGCGCGCGGGTCGAGGCCATCGCCCATCTGCGTTACGCCGTCAGTGACGCCACCATCGAGGTGCCGCTCAGCGACGAGACGGCGATGCGGGCGGCGTTCGAGGACAAGCACCGGGAGCGGTTCGGCTACGCCGGTTCGGGCGCGGTGGTGGTCGACGCATTGCGCGTCGAAGCGATCTTGGCGGGGGCGAGCGAGGCGTCGGTCACCACCCTGCCGGCGCAAAGTGGAGCGCCGCTGGGCGTCGTCGAAACCTGGGCGGCGGGTGCAGCGCACCCGACCCCGGTGCTCGACCGAGCGCGGCTTTCGGCCGGCTATGAGATCACAGGGCCCGCCCTGATCGTAGATCCGGTATCGACGACCTATGTCGAGCCCGGCTGGAAGGTCCGCGTTGATACGATCGGCAATCTGGTTCTGGAGCGCGCCGTGGCGCGCGGCGCATTAGTGGTGGGGACTGAGGTCGACCCGGTTCGGCTGGAAATCTTTGCCGGCCTATTCATGTCGGTGGCCGAGGAGATGGGCGAGGCGCTGCGTCGTAGCGCCGCGTCGGTCAACATTCGCGAACGGCTGGATTTTAGCTGCGCGGTGTTCGACGGCTCCGGCAATCTGATTGCCAACGCGCCGCACATCCCGGTCCACCTTGGATCGATGGGCGAGAGTATCCGCACCGTGATCGATCGGCGCGGCGGCACGATGCGGCGCGGGCAGGTATACGCGATCAACGATCCCTATCGCGGGGGGACCCATCTTCCCGACATCACCGTGATTATGCCGGTATTCGCGCAGGGGCAGGGCGCGGACGAAGCGCCCGCCTTCTTTGTCGCGGCGCGCGGGCATCACGCCGACGTCGGGGGCATCAGCCCG
>DASTLZ010000024.1:0-8857 GCA_035714425.1 Sphingomonas sp. | reverse complement strand
GGGGCCGCAATGGGCCTGGTTCGCCAAGCTGGTGAAGGCGGGCGCGATCGTCGGCCTGACGTCGGTGGTGCTGGTGCTGATGTACGGCCAGACCCGCATCTTCTACACGATGGCGCGCGACGGCCTGCTGCCGCGGGTGTTCGCGACGGTGCACCGGAAGTTCAAGACGCCGTGGGTCAACACGATCCTGGTCGGCCTGATTACCGCCTGCGCGGCGGCGTTCTTCGACATCAACACGCTCGGCGACATGACCTCGGTCGGCACCCTCGCCGCCTTTGCGATCGTGTGCCTGTCGGTGATCTGGCTGCGCAAGTCGCACCCGCACATCCCGCGCGGCTTCACCGTGCCGCTGTTCCCGGCGCTGCCGGTGCTGGGGATCGTATCGTGCATCGCGCTGATCTTCACCGTCGAGAACCGGGTGCTGGTGTTCTTCGGCTGGTATACGCTGGGCGCGATCGTGCTGTATTTCGTCTACGGGATGCACAACAGCCGGCTCTACAAGGGGCTGGACCAGGAGGACGGCCCGGCGATGGGCGAATATGTCGCGCCGGTGGGCGAGCAGCCCTGACCTCTTGATCGCCCTGACCTCCTGATCGCCCTGACTTGGTGATCGGGATGCGAAAAGGCCCGGCGAGCGATCGCCGGGCCATTTTCGTTTTTGTGGAGGCAGTTCAACCGCGCACGACCCGTCGCCGCGGCGAAGGATCGGTCAGGCCACCCGGTTGGCCAGCGCCTTCAGGTCGACCATCGGGCGCGCGCCGACGTGGCTGATGATCTCCGCCGCACAGATCGCGCCGAGTTTCAGCGAGGCCTCCAGCCCCTTGCCCTGCGCCTGGCCGTGGAGGAAGCCGGCCGCGAACAGGTCACCCGCGCCGGTCGTGTCGACGACGCGCGTGATCGGCTCGGCGGGAACCTGCGCGCGCGTGCCGTGCTGGATCGCGCACGCGCCCTGGGCACCGCGCGTCACCACCAGGGTCGCGACCTGCGGGGAAATCCGCGCCACCGCCTGCTCGAAATCCGTCACCTCGGCCAGCGCGGTCAGTTCATCCTGGTTTGCGAACAGGATGTCGATCAGGCCCTGGGACAGCAGCCGCCGGAAATCGTCGCCGTGGCGCGAGATGCAGAAGACGTCCGACAGGGTGAACGCCACCTTGCGCCCGGCCTTGCGCGCGACCTCGATCGCGGCGCGCATCGCCGCACGCGGCTCTTCCGGGTCCCACAGATATCCTTCGAGATACAGGATCGCGGCATCGGCGATCAGCGCACTGTCCAGCGCCGCTTCGGGCAGGAATTGCGACGCGCCCAGGAACGTGTTCATCGTCCGCTGGCCATCGGGCGTCACGAAGATCAGGCACCGTGCGGTCGTCGGCGCGCCGGCACGAACGGCGGTGTCGAAGCGGATGCCGACGCTGCGGATGTCGTGCGCGAACACTTCGCCCAATTGGTCGTCGGCGACTTGCCCGATGAAGCCGCACCGCCCGCCCAGCGCGGCGATCCCTGCGACGGTGTTCGCCGCCGAGCCGCCGCTCGCCTCGATCCCCGGCCCCATCTTGGCATACAGCGCATCGGCATCCTCAGGCGAGAACATCAGCTGCATCGACCCCTTGGCCATCCCCTCGCGCGCGATGAAGGCGTCGTCGGTCTGCGACAGGACGTCGACGATCGCATTGCCGATCGCGACGACATCGTAAGTGGGCTGGGTCAAGGCGGACTTTCGCTGAAATGGTGAGATTGCTGCGCCCTAATCGCAGCAGCGGAGCGGCACAACGCTTTGCGTCGCTCGCCTGCGTTGACCGGGCGGGGCGGGAGCGGCAAGATGCGCCGCTCCCCGGCAAAGCAGAGGCATAATCATGAAGCCAACGCCGATCCCTGCCGCGCCGATCTTTCCCGCGCTGCTCCTGCTCGGCGGCTGTGCGACGGGGGCGGTTCGCACGATGGCGCCGCCGGCACGGATCGCGCCGACCTACACCACGGTCGGGCTGGAGCGCGTCAACGGGCAGAGCGCGGCGGCTTTGGTCCAGCTGTTCGGCGCCGCCGACGCCGACGTGCGCGAAGGCACCGCGCGCAAGCTGCAATTCACCAGCGGCATCTGCGTCCTCGACGCCTATCTGTATCCCGCGACCGCCGGCGCGGAGCCCCGCGTCACGTATCTGGACGCGCGCGAGCCCGATGGCAGCCCCATCGACCGCGCCAGCTGCGTCGCAGCCCTCAGCCGGCGCAACGGGGGGAAGTAATCCCGGCGGCCCATTCCCCCACGACGTCGCCATCATCCTCCGCCGCCGCCCGCGCCGCCCGTTCCTCCGCCCAGCGCGCCGGATCGAGCCGCGCCAGCGCCCAAACCGCCGCACCGCGCACCACCGGCGCCGGATCGTCGAGCAACGCGGCCACGGGCGCGACCAACGCCGGACCGCCGCCGTTGCCCGCCGCGATCAGCGCGTTGCGCACCATCCGGTCGCGGCCGATGCGCTTGATCGGCGAGCCGGCGAACACCTGACGAAACCCCGCATCGTCCAGCGCCAGCAGATCGGCAAGCGCCGGCGCGACCAGTTCGGCACGCGGCAAAAACGCCTGATTGGCGTGCGCGGCGGCGGCGAACTTGTTCCACGGGCACACCGCCAGGCAATCGTCGCAGCCATAGATGCGGTTGCCGATGCCGGGCCGCAGGGCGGGCGGGATCGGCCCGGCATGCTCGATCGTCAGATACGATACGCACCGCCGTGCATCCAGGCGGTAAGGCGCGGGGAACGCATCGGTGGGGCAGGCCCGCTGGCACGCATCGCAACTGCCGCAGGTATCGCGCCCGCCGGTGTCGCTCGCCAGATCGAGGGTGGTGTAGATCGCCCCAAGGAACAGCCAGCTGCCGTGATCGCGGCTGACCAGATTGGTGTGCTTGCCTTGCCAGCCCAGTCCGGCGGCCTCGGCCAGCGGCTTTTCCATGACCGGCGCGGTGTCGACGAACACCTTCAGGTCGCCGCCACCCTCCCCCACCAGCCAGCGCGCCAGCGCCTTCAGCTGGCGTTTTACGACATCGTGATAATCGCTGCCTTGCGCATAGACGGAGATGCGGCCGATGCCGCTTTCGTCCGCCAACCGCAGCGGATCGGTGGCGGGGGCATAGCTCATCCCCAGCGCGATGACGCTGCGCACCTCCGGCCACAGTCCGGCCGGCGTCGCGCGCTGCGCCTCGCGGCCTTCCATCCAGATCATGTCGCCGTGCAGCCCTTCGGCCAGCCACTGGCGTAGCCGCTGGGCAGTGTGCGGGGCGGCATCGGCGCGCGCGATTCCGGCAGCGGCAAAGCCCAGATCGGCCGCCTTTTGCTTGATCCGCGCTTCCATCTGGTCTTTTGGCAGCTTGTCTTGGGGCACGTCCGCCCGCTACCATCGCCACGCCCTTGGGGGAACCGGGCCTTTGGGGGAACGTCGCGCGTGCAATCTGATATCGCGGTGTCCGCGCAAGGGCTGGTCAAGCTGTTCGGGGACCGCCGCGTGGTTGATGGGGTCGACATCGCGGTGCCGCACGGATCGATCTATGGCGTGCTCGGCCCCAATGGCGCGGGCAAGACCACGACGCTCAGGATGCTGCTGGGTATCATCGAACCCGACGAAGGCGTGCGCGAATTGCTGGGCCAGGCCCATCCGCGCGACGCGTCCGACCGCGTCGGCTATCTGCCCGAGGAGCGCGGGCTGTACCCGTCGATGAAAGCGCGCGAGGCGATCGCCTTCCTCGGCGCGCTCCGCGGCCTGCCGCTGCGCACCGGCCGCGCCCGCGCCGCCACGCTGCTCGAACAGGCCGGACTGGGCCACGCCATCGATACCAAGATCCGCAAATTGTCGAAGGGCATGGCGCAATTGGTCCAGCTGCTCGGATCGGTGGTGCACCAGCCCGACCTGCTGGTGCTGGACGAGCCGTTCTCCGGCCTCGATCCGGTCAATCAGGAGCGGCTGGAAGCGCTGATCCTGGCGGAGCGCGATCGCGGCGCGACGATCCTGTTCTCCACCCACGTCATGGCGCATGCGGAGCGGCTATGCGACCGGCTGGCCATCATCGCCGGCGGCAAGCGACGGTTCGAGGGGACGGTGGACGAAGCCCGCGCGACCTTGCCAGAGCGCGTGCGCTATCGCCCGAATCATGGCGCTCCGGGGCTGGCCGCGCTTCTCCCCGCCGATGCGCTGCGCGACGGCGCGGAATGGCGGTTCGAGATGCCGGGCGAAGGGATCGAGCGGCTGCTGGTCGCGCTGATCGACGCCGGACACGGCATCGCCGGGCTGTCGATCGCACGGCCCGGCCTGCACGAGGCGTTCGTCCGGATCGTCGGCGAGACGGACGATCTGCGCTGGGGGGGCCGGACGTGAACCGCACCCGCCGCATGATCCGCCAGACCCTGACGATCGCGCGCCGCGATTTCGTGGCGACGGTGTTCACGCCGATCTTCCTGCTGTTCCTGTTCGCGCCGGTGCTGCTGGGATCGTTCAGCGCGGTCGGCGGCATGGCCGCGTCCAGCGTCGCGGGGGGCAAGTCGGACGTGTCGCGGATCGTCGTCATCGCCCCCGCCGCGCTGGCCGGACCCATCGCGAAGGCCGATGCCCGCCTGCGCACCGCGTTCCGGCGCGACGATGCGCCGCCCGCGCTCGCCCTGATCGCGCCCGGGGCCGATCCCGCGGCGCAGGCGCGCGCCACCTTCGCCGCCAAGACGATCGATGCGGCGGCGACGCTATACGGTCCGCTGAATGCCCCGACGATCCTGTTCGCGCCGCGCGGCGGGCGTGCCGCCGATTACCTCGCGCTACTGGCCGGCGAAGTGTTGGTCGACGTCCATCTGGAAAAACCGCGGCCGACGGTCCGCGCCACCCGGACGCCGATCACGCCGCGCAAGACATCGCGCGACGACGGCAACCAGTCCGCGTTCCTGGCCGTATTCGGCATCTTCTTCCTGACCCTGTTCCTGTCCGGGCAAGTCGTCGGCACGATGGCGGAGGAGCGCAACAACAAGGTCATCGAAGTCCTTGCCGCCGCCGTGCCGCTGGAGGCGGTGTTCCTGGGCAAGCTGGTCGGCATGTTCGGGGTCGCGGTGCTGTTCGTCGGCTTCTGGGGCACCGTCGTCGGCCAGGTCGGCGCGCTGCTGCCGCCCGCGCTCGCCGCCGGGCTGGGCGGATTGACCCCGGCAGTCGGCCGGCCGGCGTTCGCCTTGTTGTTCTTCGGCTATTTCACGATGGCCTATCTGCTGCTCGGCTCGGTCTTCCTCGGCGTCGGCGCGCAGGCATCGACCCCGCGCGAAATCCAGATGCTGTCGCTGCCGATCACCATCGTCCAGATGGCGATGTTCGGACTGGCCAGCGCCGCCGCCTCGCGCCCCGGCAGCTGGATCGCGACAGCGGCAGAACTGTTTCCGCTGTCGTCCCCCTTCGCGATGGCCGGCCATGCCGCCAGTCGGCCGGGATTGTGGCCCCATGTCGCGGCGCTGGCCTGGCAGGCGGTGTGGGTCGCGCTGTTCATCGCGGTCGGTGCGCGGCTGTTCCGGCGCGGCGTGCTGCAATCGGGAAGCGCCAAGCCGCGCCGCACCAAGACTCCGCGCGACAACCTTGTTGACACGATTGTCAGTTAGGCGTTCTCTCCACCCCAGGGAGAGACGATCATGGCAACGCTGGCGACCGTAGACACGGCTCGGGGTGATGCGGCTGGCGATTTCGACGTCAGCCGACCGGAATTGTACCGCGACGACACCTGGCATGCACCGTTCCGCACGCTGCGCGCACAAGCGCCGGTCCACCGCGTCGCGCACAGCGATTACGGCCCCTATTGGTCGATTTCGACCTACAAGGGCATCGTCGAAGTCGAATCGCTGCCCGATCTGTATTCATCCGAAGCCGGCGGCATCACCATCGCGGATTTCCAGGAAGGCCGCGACGTGAAGATGCCGATGTTCATCGCGCGCGACCGCCCGGTCCACACCGCGCAGCGCCGGTCCGTCGCCCCCGCCTTCACTCCGTCGGAAATGGCGCGCATGTCCGGCGACATCCGCCGCCGCACGCAGGAGCTGCTCGATACGCTGGAATGGGGCAAGCCGTTCGACTGGGTCGATACCGTCGCGATCGAGCTGACCACGCAGATGCTGGCGATCCTGTTCGATTTCCCTTGGGAGGAGCGGCGCAAGCTGACCTTCTGGTCGGATTGGGCCGGCGACATCGAATTGGTGAAGACGCAGGAATTGCGCCAGCAGCGCCTGGCCCATATGTTCGAATGCGGCGGCTATTTCCAGCAATTGTGGAACGCCAAGGTCGGCAAGCCGCGGACGCCGGACCTGATATCGATGATGGTCCATTCGGATGCGATGCGCGACCTGGATTTCCATGAGTTGATCGGCAACATCATCCTGCTGATCGTCGGCGGCAACGATACGACGCGCAATTCGATGTCGGCACTAGCCTACGGGCTGGACCTATTCCCCGATGCCCGCGCGCAACTGGAAGCCGATCCGTCGCTGATCGCCAATGCCACGCAGGAAATCATCCGCTGGCAGACGCCGCTGGCCCACATGCGCCGCACCGCGACCGCCGACACCGAATTGATGGGCCAGACGATCCGCGCGGGCGACAAGCTGGCGCTGTGGTACATCTCCGCCAACCGGGACGAGACGATGTTCGAGGATCCCGATACGATCCGCGTCGATCGCCCGAATGCGCGCCGGCATCTGGCGTTCGGGCACGGCATCCACCGCTGCGTCGGCGCGCGGCTGGCGGAGATGCAGATCGGTATCCTGCTGGAGGAAATGGCCGCGCGACGGATGCGGGTGAACGTCGTCGGCACGCCGGAGCGGGTGGCGGCGTGCTTCGTCCACGGCTATCGCAAGCTGCCGGTGGAGATTTCGCGCTATTGATGCGGGGGGTCGACGGACTCATATCCACGATCATGGAAACAGATCGCCGCGCCTTCTTTCGCTTCGCCGGCCTTGGCGCCGGGGCCTTCGCCCTGTTCGGCTGCGGCGGTCACTCCGCCGAAGCCGCGGAGCGCTTTCCCCTGACGCTCAGCGATGCCGATTGGCGCAAGCGGCTGACCCCCGCGGCATATCGCGTGCTGCGTCGTGAAGGCACCGAGACGCCGTTCACCAGCCCGCTCAACACCGAACATCGCGCCGGCACCTTCGCCTGCGCGGGCTGCGCGCAGCCGCTGTTCGCGTCCAAGACCAAGTTCGACAGCGGCACCGGCTGGCCCAGCTTCTGGGCGGCGTTGCCGGGCGCGGTCGCCACGCGCACCGATCGGTCGCTGATGATGGCGCGCACCGAAGTGCATTGCAGCCGCTGTGGCGGACATCAGGGCCATCTGTTCGACGACGGGCCGAAGCCGACCGGCAAGCGCTATTGCATGAACGGCGTTGCTCTTACCTTCAAGCCGGCCTGATCGGCACGACGACGTTGGTGTTTACAGGGCGGCACGGCTGCCGATCGCGTTGAGCGACGCGATATTTGCCATCTGTGTCGCGTCCGGGGTCTTCGCCATGTCGACTGGCGCGGCGTCGACTGGCGCGACCTCGGCCTTCGGCCCGCGACCGGAATAGATGAAGCCGTCGGTCGGATAGGCCGACGTGCCCAGCGATCCCTGCGGCCCGTACCACACCTTCACCATGCTCCAGTCGCCGGCGGGCGACACGTCCACCGCGCGCACGTCCGTCTCGACACCGCCACGGCGAGACCAATTGGCGTGGGTCAGCAGGACTTCACGGGCGCTGACGACCTTTGACACCATTGCGACATGGCCGACGCGCATCCGCCGCGTCGCTTCGAACGCCAGCACCGCACCCTCCTGCGGCGCCTGCCCCCGATCGTACCGGCCGGCGGCTTGGCTCCACCAGGTATCGGCGTTGCCGTACAGGTCGATGCCGGAAATCTGGCGCGCATAAGGCGCGCACTGCCAGAATTGCGCCATCGCCGGCGTGGTGCCCATCAGGGCGCACGAAACCACCAGCGCAAAACGCGCTGCCAAAGCCTTGAATGTCATCGGGACCCCCCGGTCGAAAGCGGTTGTCCCAGTCTCGCTAGGGGGGCGCGAAAATTATTGGAAGGGCGGCGGGAACCTTATCCGATGAAGCGTGTGCGCCGGTCGACGACCTGCGCCCGGCCGGTCGTGGCACCCTTCTTCACCCTCAGCGTAACGCCTCCAGCGCGGTGAACAGCGACGGCGATCGGCGGTCCCAGCTTGCCTGCGTGCCCACCAGCATCCCGCCATCGACCAGGATGTGCGTTCCCGTCACGAAGCTCGCATCGTCGCTCGCCAGGAACGCCACCGCCGCCGCGACATCCTCCGCACGGCCGGCGCGCGGAATGGGCTGCGCGCGTGCCGCGACACCGGCGATCACCGCATCCGCTGCCGCCAGCTTCTCGCCTGCGATATCCAGGTGGCGCGTGAAGATGCTGGTGGTGATGAACCCGGGCACCACCGCATTCACCCGGATACCGTCTCCTGCCAGATCGGCGGCGGCCAGCCTGGTCAGGTGCAGCACGCCGGCCTTGGCGGTCGAATAGGCAGTGGGCGCATAGCCGCTGCCCAAGGCCGATACGCTCGACGTATTCACGATCGCCCCGCCACCCTGCTTCGCCATCAACGGCGCGGCATGACGGATGCCCAGCGCGACCGAGCGCAGCAGCAGGGCCATCGTCGCGTCCCAATCCGCCGCCGCAATCTCCCCGATCGGCTCGCGCGCGCCGCCCGCACCGGCGTTGTTGAACAGAACGTCCAGCCCACCCGCCGCATCAGCCGCCGCCAACAGCGCGACGATGTCGCCTTCGCGCGTCACATCGGTGCGAACGAACGTCATGCGGCCATCCGATTGGGAAGCCAGCGCCGCGCCGCCGGCTTCGTCGA
>DASTLZ010000023.1:0-2884 GCA_035714425.1 Sphingomonas sp. | reverse complement strand
TTACCTGCGTGTCGTGAAGACGATGTATTTCGATGAACCGGCCGCCGCCTTCGGCCGGGTCGATGCGCCGGTCGAAAGCGGGCTGATCGTGCTGACCGCCGCGTTCGTGTCCCCGCTCGGCTATTTCCTGATCCCGCTGCTCACCGCCTGGACGATGACGGCGGCGGCGTCGCTGTTCTGAGCGAGATCCGCACCGTCGCGCAGACGGGATCGACCAACGCGGACATGCTCGGTCTGGCGAAGGCCGGCGCGGCCGAAGGGCTGTGGTTGCGCGCCGAACGGCAGTCGGCCGGTAAGGGGCGCCAAGGCCGCGGCTGGGTTTCCGAAGCGGGTAATCTCTATGCCAGCACGCTCGTGCGGCTACGGCCGGCCGATCCGCCCGCGGCGACCCTGGCGCTGGTCGCTGCGGTCGCGCTGCAAGATTGCGTCGCGACCTACCTGGGCGCGCGGGCGGCCATCCTGAAATGGCCGAACGATCTGCTGGTCGCCGGCGCCAAGCTATCGGGCATCCTGCTGGAGCGTACCGCGGATGCGATCGTTATCGGGTTCGGCGTCAACCTGGCGCATCATCCCGACCTGCCCGATCGCCCCACCACCAGCCTCGCCGCGCACGGGAGCGATGTCGCGCCGGCGGCGTTCGTGGATACGCTGGTCGAGGCATTCGCGCGCTGGCGTGATCGCTGGCGGGGGGAGGGGCTCGGGCCCGTGCGGGAGCGTTGGCTGGCACATGCGCACCCGATCGGCACCGCTCTGGCGGTCCGGCTGCCCGACGGCGAGGCGATCGACGGGCTGTTCGATGGGCTCGACGTGGACGGCGCGCTCGGCTTGCGCTTGGCGGGCGGCGAGCGGCGTGTCATTCACGCCGCCGACGTCTTCCTGATCTAAGGGGTTTCCTGACGCATGCTGCTCGCGATCGATGCCGGCAATACCAATGTGGTGTTCGCGCTGGTCGACGGCCGCCGGATCAAGGCGCGCTGGCGCATCGCCACCGATCCCAGGCGCACGGCAGACGAATATGCCGTCTGGCTCAGCCAGTTGCTCACGCTGGAAGGGTATGACCGCGCGCAAGTCCAGGCGGTGGTGATCGCCACCGTCGTGCCCCGCGCGCTGCACAATCTGCAAGTGCTTGCCGCGAAATATTTCAGGACCGACGCGCTGATCGCGGGCAAGGCGCCGCTCGACTGGACGATGGCGATCGACGTGGCGGAGCCGCAGTCCCTGGGCGCGGACCGCGCGGTGAACACGATCGCGGCCCATGCCCTGCACGCCGGCGACCTGATCGTCGTCGATTTCGGCACCGCGACCACGCTGGACCTCAGCGACTTTTCCGGCGCCTACAAGGGCGGCATCATCGCGCCAGGGATCAACCTGTCGCTCGACGCGCTAGTTACCGCCGCTGCCAAGCTGCCGCGCATCGCGATCGAGGCGCCCGCGACGACCAGCGTCATCGGCCGCGATACGGTCAGCCAGATGCACATCGGCGTCTACTGGGGCTATCTGGCAATGATCGAAGGGCTGATCGCGCGGATGAAGGCGGAAGTCGGCCGGCCCGTGAAAGTCATCGCCACAGGCGGCCTGGCGACGCTTTTCGAACGGCACACCCGCGCGTTCGACGTCATCGAACCCGATCTGACCATACAGGGTCTGGCTATCATGTGGGAACGCGCCCATATCGACCCCTGACGGTCGCGCCTATTCCGGCACGCGGGCCATCCCACGACATCTCACCCGAAAGTATCGAATGACCCCGAAGAACGAACTCCTCTTTTGCGCGCTGGGCGGCTCCGGCGAAATCGGCATGAACGTCAACCTGTATGGCTCGCAGGGCAAATGGGTGATGGTCGATTGCGGCATTACCTTCGCCGATCCGGGGTATCCGGGCATCGACGTTATCCTGCCCGACCTGCAATTCATCGAGGAACGCCTCGACGATCTGGTCGGCATCGTCCTGACCCACGGGCATGAGGATCACATCGGCGCACTACCATATCTGGCCGAAGACCTGGGCGTGCCGCTGTATGCGACGGCGTTTACCGCCGGGCTGATCCGCGGCAAGCTGGAAGAAGAAGGCATCGCCAACCGGGTCAAGCTGCGCATCATCGAACCCGGCACGCGTTTCGACATGGGCCCGTTCGGCTTCACCTTCGTACCGTTGTCGCATTCCATTCCCGAAGCGAACGCGCTGTTGATCGACACGCCGGTAGGGCGGGTGTTCCACACCGGCGATTGGAAGATCGACGCGGCGCCGATCATCGGCAACCCTGCGACCGGCGCACAGCTGAGCGCGATCGGCGACGCCGGCGTCGACGTGCTGGTCTGCGATTCCACCAACGTGTTCAACAACGAAGCGTCCGGCTCCGAAAGTAGCGTGCGTCAGGGGCTGTCCGAAGTCGTCGGCCGGGCCAAGGGGCGCGTGCTGGTCACCACGTTCGCGTCGAACGCCGCGCGGCTGGTGACGCTGGGCGAAGTCGCCAAGGAAACCGGGCGCAAGCTGTGCGTCACCGGCCGCTCGCTCGATCGCATCCTGAAGGTCGGCCGCGCGTGCGGGTATTTCAAGGACTTTCCCGACACCGTCGACCCCGACACCGCGATGCGCCTGCCGCGGTCGAAGGTGCTGATCGTCGCCACCGGCGGCCAGGGCGAAGCGCGCGCGGCGCTGGCACGAGTCGCCGACGGCAGCCACACGATCTCGCTGGAACAGGGCGACAGCGTCGTCTTCTCGTCGAAGCAGATCCCCGGCAACGAAGTGGCGATCGGCCGCATCCAGAACATCCTCGCGGGCAAGGGCGTGATCCTCATCACCGAGCGGCAGGCGCACGTCCACGTCTCCGGCCACCCCGGCCGGCCCGAGCTTGCGTCGATGTACGAGTGGATCCGGCCCGAA
>DASTLZ010000022.1:0-3862 GCA_035714425.1 Sphingomonas sp. | reverse complement strand
GCTGTTCGTGGCAGCCGCCCTGCCGCTGAAAGTCTTCCCGCCGCTGTTCAACCTTTATGCCGGCGGGCAGGCGTTCGGCACCCACGTCGACACCGCGGTCCGCGTCCGCCGCGGCAGCGATTTCCGCATCCGCGCCGATCTGTCGGCAACCCTGTTCCTGTCCGATCCCGACAGCTACGACGGCGGCGAGCTGATCGTCGAAGGCGCGTTCGGCGAGCAATCGGTCAAGCTGCCGGCCGGACACATGGTCGTCTACCCCGCCTCCAGCCTGCACCGCGTCGCGCCCGTTACGCGCGGGGCGCGTGTGGCGTCGTTCTTCTGGGCGCAATCGATGGTCCGCGACGACGGCGCCCGCCGCCTGTTGTTCGACCTAGACCAGGGCGTACAGGCCGTCGCGGCGACGCAGGGGCAAGGCGACCCGGCGGTGGTGCAGCTGACCGGCGTCTACCACAACCTCCTGCGTCGCTGGGCCGACGTTTAACGCACGGCGCTCGCCGGCTGCACGTCCTGCGCCTCACGCGCTTCCGGGTTGCGGATCGAGGGGCGCAGGCGGGCCACGCTGCACAATCCGGCGATCAGGGCGAGGCCCGCGGCGACGAACGCCGGCGTCCGCCCCGCGCCCACACCCGCAGCGAGCAGCGCGGCGACCAGCGTCGCGCCCGTCGTCTGCCCGACCAGACGCACGGTCGACACCAGCCCACCCGCCGCCGCGGCCCGATCGCGCGGGGCGGAGCCGATGATGAGGCGGGCGTTCGGCGGCAGGAAGATGCCGAACCCCGCTCCGCACAACGACATGCGCCACGCGATATCCATGTAGCTTGCGTCCGCCGGCATGTACGCGATCAGCATCAGCGCGCCGATCGATATCGTCATGCCGATGCCGCCCAGCAGCCCCGCCGGGTAGCGATCGGACAGCCAGCCGGCGAGCGGCGCGACGATCATGTTGGTCAGCGGCCACGGCGCGATCGCCGCACCCACTTCGGCGGCGGTCATCCCGTAACTGTGCTGAAGCCGAAACGGCGTCGACAGCAGCAAGGTCATCGATGCGATGAACGCGGTATAGGCACCGACCGCCGACAGCGCGAGGACGGGCCGCGCCAGCAGATCGATCGGCAGGATCGGTCGCGCCTCGCCGCGCTCGCGCCGGACGAAATACCAACCGACGAGCGCGCCGACGCCGACGATCGCCGCCGACACCACGGGGCTGTCGCCATGCACCGCGCTTTCCGCGCCGCCGATGACCAGCCCGAACATCGCCGCGCACAGTACTGCGCCGAACACGTCGAACGGCTCCGTCGACGGCGCCGGATTGGGCAGCGCGCGGCCCAGCAGCAGGCTGACGACCGCGAACGGCACTGCGCTGGCGAACACCCACGGCCACGGCGCGATGGCCAGCACCAGCCCGCCCAGCGTCGGCGCCAATGCGGCCGAACTGGACACCACGACCGAATTGATCCCCAGTCCGCGGCCCAATTGCTGCGCCGGGTACGTGCTGCGCAACAGCGCCGACGAAACGCTCAGCGCCGCCGCCGCGCCGATCGCCTGCGCCGCCCGCACGACCAGCAGGAACGGCAGGCTCTTGGCGAAGAAGCACAGCAGTGTCGCGATCGTGAAGATCAGCTGCCCGCCCTGGTACACGCGCTTCAGGCCCAGCCGATCGCCCAGCCCTGCGAACGGCAGCAGCAGCATCGCCAGGATCAGCTGGTACACGGTCACGACCGACACCACCGCGCTCGATCCTACCCCCAGATCGCGCGCGATCGTGGGCAGCGCGACCGCCGCGATGCCGCCATCGATGATGATGAGCGCCGTTCCCGCCGATATCGCGCCGATTGCCAGGTAGCGGCGCGGTTTGGGCAGGCCGTCGGTGGTCATCTGGCGATCCTTCGTCCCAGGTCTTGGGCATTGCGTTGTCGTAAGCCAGCCGCCAAACCGTCTCGTCCAGCCCGGAGGTTCCCGATCGATGAAGCCGAACGTGATGTTTCTCGCCGCGACGATGCTCGCAGGCGTGCCGGCCGGGCTTGCGGGCGTGCCGGCGCTGGCGCAGACGGCGACGATGACCAAAGACGATCCGTATATCTGGCTGGAAGACAAGGACGGCGCCAAGCCGTTGGCGTGGGTCGAGGCGGAGAACGCCAGGACGCTGCCGCGCCTGCAGAACGATCCGCGCTATGCCGCTTTCTACCGGGAGGCGCTGGCCATCGCCTCGTCGAAGGAACGCATCCCGATGCCGGAACAGCGGTTCGGGCGCATCTATAATTTCTGGCGCGATGCCGATCATCCGCACGGTATCTGGCGCTGGACGACGCCCGCCGATTACGCCGCGCCCGCGCCGAAATGGACGGTCGCGCTCGATCTCGACGCGCTGGGCAAGGCAGAGGGCGTGCAATGGGTGTGGAAGGGGGCGACCTGCCTCCAGCCCGAAGAACGCCTGTGCCTGGTCGCGCTGTCCGAAGGCGGTGAGGACGCGATCAGCTACCGCGAATTCGATCTTCAGACCGGCGCGTTCGTGCCCGGCGGCTTCGCTCTGCCCAAATCGAAACAGGGCGCGACGTGGATCGACAAGGACACCTTGCTGGTCAGCCGTGACTGGGGCGCGGGCACGATGACGGCGTCGAGCTATCCCTTCGTCGTCAAGATGGTGAAGCGCGGCGCGCCCCTGAGTGCCGCGACCGAGGTGTTCCGCGGCGCGCCCGAGGATCAGCTGGGCACCTACGCCAGCACGATGACCGACGCGAAAGGCAATCGTGCGGTCGTGATCGAACGCCGCCAGACGTTCTTCGGCGGCGACACGTTGCTGTGGACGCCAACGGGCACGACCAAGCTCGTCATCCCGACCCGCGCCTTCGCCACGGCGATGGTCGACGGGCAGATGGTGTTCGAAACCAGTGATGCGTGGGGGCCGGTGCCCGCGGGCGCCATCGCATCGGTGTCGCTGAAGGATCTGGAAGCCGGCCGCACCGCGCCCACTCTGGTCTTCGCGCCGACGCCGCGGCAGGCGGTGGTCGGCTTCGATGCCACGCGCGATCATCTGGTCGTGCTGTACACCGACAATGTGCGCGGTCGCGTGTCGGTGCTGACGCCCACGCCAACGGGGTGGAGCGCACGCGCCATCGCGGTGCCGGAGAATATGAGCTTCGGCGTCGCCGGCACCACGGATCGCAGCAACCAGGCGTATCTGGCGATCACCGGCTTCCTGACCCCGACGACGCTGATGGCGTTCGACGCCGGCAAGGACGCGGCGCCAGTGCAGGTGAAGGCATTGCCGCCGCAATTCGATGCCAGCGGCCTGAAGGTCGATCAGTTCGAAGCGACATCGACTGACGGGACGAAAGTGCCCTATTTCGTTGTCCACCGCGCCGATACGCCGCTCGACGGATCGACCCCAACGATCATGACCGCCTATGGCGGGTTCCAGCTGCCGCGCCTGCCGGCCTATGCCGGATCGACGGGCAAATTGTGGCTGGAGCGCGGCGGTGCCTATGTACTGGCCAACATCCGCGGCGGTGGCGAATTCGGGCCGGCGTGGCACGATGCCGGCCGCAAGACGAAGCGTCAGGTGATCTACGACGATTTCGCCGCGGTCGGCCGCGATCTGATCGCGCGCAAGCTGACGAGCGCGCAAAAGCTGGGCATCTATGGTGGGTCCAACGGCGGCCTGCTGATGGGCGTCGAATTCAACCAGCATCCCGATTTGTGGAAGGCGGTGACCATCCAAGTCCCGTTGCTGGACATGATCCGCTATGAAAAGATCGCCGCAGGCGCTTCGTGGGTCGACGAATATGGATCGGTGTCGGTGCCTGCCGAAAAGTCGTTCCTGGAGTCGATCTCGCCCTATCAGAACATCAGGAAAGGCGTCGCC
>DASTLZ010000021.1:0-29627 GCA_035714425.1 Sphingomonas sp. | reverse complement strand
GATCACGAACCGGCAGAGGCCTTGTTCGCGGGCGCCGACGGGCTCTCCGCGTATCGCCGGATCGTGCCGGATTTGCCGCGACTGATCGCGCCGGGCGGCGTTGCGGTGCTGGAGATCGGCGCGACGCAGGCGCACGCGGCGACGGCGCTGCTCGAAGGCCAAGGGCTGCGGGTGGAGCCGCGCCGCGATCTGGGGGGGCATGTGCGCGCGCTGACGGCGCATTGAACATTGCTTTGGCTTGCCCATATTTCGCTTGTCGGGGGCACGCCGCTCCCGCTAAGAGACTGGACAGGGGCTCGCGAGATCGGTTTGGCTGGCCGGCGCGACCGTCTTCATCCTTCGTCATGATGCCGCTTACGGTCCCGCGGTCGTGACAGGCGCTAACGGCGGATACCGCGATCGCGCTATAAGGTCATGGAGCCACGGGGTGTTTACCCGCGGCACGCAGCACGCAGCACACCGGTTTACACATTCGGACACGATAGTCGGACGAGGGACGAAACAGCTTGATAAACAATCGGCAGGCCGGCCGCCGTCGCGGACGCGGCGGTAACGGCAACGCAAACGGCAACGGCAATGCGCAGCGCAGCGGTGGCAACGGCGGACAACGCGACACCGGCAATCGCGTCGACAATCGCGCGCGCGGCAATGCGAACCAATTGTACGAGAAGTACAAGAACCTGGCCAGCGATGCGCAACGTCAGGGCGACCGCGTCAACACCGAATATTATCTGCAGTTCGCCGATCATTATTTCCGCGTCCTGAGCGAAACGCGCAACCGTTTCGAAGAACAGAACCAGCGCCGCCAGCGCGACGACGGCTATGAAGCGCAGGCGTTCGTCGGCAGCTTCGACACCGGCTTCGACAATCAAGACGACGAATATGGCGACGAGGGCGAACCCATCCGCCAGGGCGAACAGGCGCTTGGCGACGATCGCGCGCCGGCCCCGAATAACGGTCAAAATGGCGGCCAGAACACCGGCCAGAATGGACGTGGGCCAGCCCGCGAGGGCAATGGTCGCGACAATCAGCAGCGTGAGGGCCGGCCGCCCCGGGATAATCAGGCACGCGATAATCAGGCACGCGACAATCAACCCCGCGATCAGCAGGGCCGCGAAAGCCAGCCCCGCGACGCCCAGCCCCGCGACGCCCAGTTTCGCGACAACCGCAATCGCGACGAACAGCCGCGCGACGATCAGGCCCGCGACGCCTATGTGCGGGACCTGACACCGCGCGATCAGCCGCCCCGCGACACACAGCGCCCGCAGGAAAGCCAGACGGAAGGTCAGGACGACGGCCAGCGCGAAAACGGCCGCGAGCGCCGCCCACGCCGCCCGCGCCAGGATCGCCGGCCCGAGGCGGTGCAGGCCGCCCCCGAGATCGCTGCCGAGACACCGCAGATCGTCGAAGCACCGGCAGTAAGTGAGGCATCCGCGATCCCTGCGGAGGCAGAAGCCCCCCGCCGCCGCGGCCGTCCGCGCCGCGAACGCCCGGTCGAGGACGACGCACCGGCCGCCTTCGACGCCGATCGGCTGCCGCCGTCGCTGGGCATCGCGCCCGGCGCACCGTCGCTTGCCGCCGCGGAACCCGAAGAAAAACCGCGCCGCCGTCGCGTCCGCACGGCGGCCGAACCGGGTGATGCCACGCCGCCGGCAAGCTGATTCGGCGCTCGCAAGCCCGCCAATCGTCATCGAAAGCCGGTGCCGCTTCCTCGAGCGGTGCCGGCTTTTTCGTCGATGCGATCAGTCGATCCGCTCGACATCCTCGTCATGGCCGGTGCCCGAACTCATGAACGCCAGGCCCATGAGCGCGGCGGCCATCATCACCGATCCGCCCACCCCGCCCATGATGCCCAGCATGGTGATGATGTGCAGCGGCCCCTGCACCCGCGCCATGACCACGATCACCGCCGCGACGCACACCGCCGCCGCCAGCGTCATCCACGCCATCAGATCGCGAAAGCGCTGCCACGCGAACCGCGCATAAGCAGGGTCGCCCAGCCCCTGCGGCGTGCTCCTGTAGCGGTCGGCTTGATCGTCCATGCTTCCCCTTGGCGCCCCGGCGTGCTTTCTTCAAGCAAAGCGGCAACGAAGCCATAGAACCAGAGGGTGATTGCGATGACGATCGGGGCGATCCTGAAGACCAAGGGTGGTGAGATCATCACGCTTCCCTCCACCGCCAGCGTCCGCGACGCCGTCGCGCTGCTCGCCGAACGCCGCATCGGCGCAGTGCCCGTGGTCGACGATGGCCGGGTCGCCGGCATCTTTTCCGAACGCGACGTGACCTATTGCATCGCGCGCGAAGGTGCCGCCGCGCTCGACCGGTCCCTGGCGGAGGTAATGACCACGTCGGTGCAGACCGTCACCGCCACCGATGCCGTCATCGCCGGCCTGTCGCTGATGACCCGGCGTCGCATCCGCCACCTGCCCGTGGTGGACGGAGAGACGCTGGTCGGGTTCGTCTCGATCGGCGACCTCGTCAAATTCCGCATCGACCGGATCGAGGCGGATGCCGCGGCGATGCGGGATTACATCCAGCAGGCGTGACGCCGTCTGGCCCCTGCGGTCCGAAGCGTTTAGGGGCCGGCGACGCATCACAGGATCGAGGAACGGCCATGCAGCACGTCGGTGTCATCGGAGCGGGACAGATGGGCGCCGGCATCGCGCAGGTGGCGGCGCAGGCCGGCTACCACGTGCGGCTCGCCGACGTATCGCGCGCGCGGGCGGAAGCCGGCAAGGCCGGCATCGCCAAGGCGCTGGCCCGGCTGGTCGCGAAGGAAAAGCTGACCGCCGACGCGCGCGACGCCGCCGTGGCGGCGATCGAGCCGGTCGAAGGCGTCGCAAGCATGGCGGATTGCGCGCTCGTCATCGAAGCGGCGACCGAGCGCGAGGAGATCAAGCGGGCGATCTTCAAGGACGTCGGCGCCGTGCTGGGCGCCGACGCGGTGCTGGCGTCGAACACCTCGTCGATCCCGATCACCCGGCTGGCGCAGGCATCGCCGGAGCCCGCGCGCTTCGTCGGCGTCCATTTCTTCAATCCCGTGCCGGTGATGGGCCTGATCGAAGTCATCCGCGGTCTGGCCACCTCGGACGCGACGGTGCAGGCGGTCGAGGCGTTCGCGGCGAAATTGGGCAAGCAGGTCGTCCACGCCAATGACGCACCCGGCTTCATCGTCAACCGCGTCCTGATGCCGATGCTCAACGAAGCCTGTTTCGCGCTAGGCGAAGGCGTGGCGACGATCCGCGACATCGATCTGGCGTGCCAATTGGGGCTGAACCACCCGATGGGACCGCTGACGCTTGCCGATTTCATCGGGCTCGACACCTGCCTCGAAATCACACGCGTCCTGTTCGAAGGCACCGGCGATCCCAAATTCCGCCCGGCGCCGCTGCTCGTCAAATATGTCGAGGCCGGCTGGTACGGTCGAAAGGCCGGCCGTGGCTTCTACGATTATACCGGCGAAACGCCGGTGCCGACGCGCTGAGACCCGTCGTGATGGAGAGCCGGCGATGAGCCTCGACGACACGATCATCGAAACGCCCGAAGGGCCGATGACGTTCGCGCAGTGGAAAAAGAAGAACCCCGTCCAGCTGCCGTCCCGCCGCACCAAGGGCAAGGATCTGCCCAACAAGGTGAAGACCCGGACGGGGGAGTAAACGCCTGCGGGCGCCGGGATATACGATTTTGCACGATCGGAAAGCATGCGATGAACGACACACCCTGGTGGCGCGGTGCCGCCATCTACCAGATCTATCCGCGCAGCTTCGCCGATACGAATGGCGACGGGATCGGCGACCTGGCGGGCATCACCGCGCATCTCGATTACGTCGCCGCCCTGGGCGTCCAGGCGATCTGGATCTCGCCCTTCTTCACGTCGCCGATGAAGGATTTCGGCTATGACGTCGCCGATTACCGCGACGTCGATCCCATTTTCGGCACGCTCGCCGATTTCGACGCGCTGGTCGCCCGTGCCCACGCGCTGAACATCCGCGTCATCATCGATCAGGTCTGGTCGCACACGTCGGACGCCCATCCCTGGTTCCTTCAGAGCCGCGCCGACCGGACGAACCCGCGTGCCGATTGGTACGTCTGGGCCGATCCCCAGCCGGACGGCAGCCCGCCCAACAATTGGCAATCGGTGTTCGGCGGACCCGCCTGGACGTGGGATGCGCGCCGCGGCCAATATTATCTGCACAATTTCCTGAAGGAACAGCCGCAGATCAACGGCCATCATCCCGATGTGCAAGCCGCACTGCTCGATATCGCGCGCTTCTGGTTCGACCGCGGGGTCGATGGCTTCCGCCTCGATGCGATCAACTTCCTGATGCACGACCCCGCGCTGCCCGATAACCCGCCCGCCCCCGCCGACGACGGCCAGCCCCGCACGCGCCCGTTCGATTTCCAGCTCCACCGTTTCAATCAGAGCCACGCCGCGATTCCCGCATTCCTGGAGCGGGTACGCGCGCTGACCGACAGCTACGGCGATCGCTTTACCGTCGCCGAAGTCGGCGGCGCCGACAGCGACCGCGAGATGAAGCTGTTCACCGCGCAAGCCCGCCGGCTCGACAGCGCCTACGGCTTCGACTTCCTTTATGCCAAGGCGCTGACGCCTGCGGTCGTGACGGAGGCGCTCGCCGGCTGGCCCGACGCGCCCGACATCGGCTGGCCCAGCTGGGCGTTCGAGAACCACGACGCCCCGCGCGCCAATTCGCGCTGGATCGGCGCCGAACACCGCCGCGTGTTCGACCGGACCAAGTTGCTGCTGCTCGCCTGCCTGCGCGGCAACATCATCCTATATTATGGCGAAGAACTGGGGCTCACCCAGGTCGACGTGCCATTCGACCGGCTGCAAGACCCCGAAGCCGTCGCCAATTGGCCGCTGACCCTGTCGCGTGACGGCGCGCGCACGCCGATGCCGTGGCGTGCGGACGCGCCCGCGCTGGGCTTCGGCAGCGGCGAGCCGTGGTTGCCCACCGGCCCGGATCACGGCGCGCTGGCCGTCGATCGGCAGGAAGCGGACGCGGGCTCGATGCTGCACTGGTCACGAACGGTGCTCGGGCTGCGGTGCGATCGAGAGACGCTGCGGCTGGGCAGCATCCGGATCGTCGCGGCCGATGCGGCGATGCTGGCATTCGAACGCAGCCATGCGGGCGAGACCCTGCTGTGCGCCTTCAACCTGTCGCCGCAAGCGCGGGCGTGGGCGCCCGCCGAGCCGGAACGCTGGGCACCCATCCTCGCGACCGGCGCCCAGCCGTGGCAGTTCGATGCCTATGGCGCGCTGGTCGCCGTTCGCGAATAGCAGCCCCCGATCGCCCCCATCACCCGGCGTCGCTGGCGCCGGCCCCGTCGACCGCGGCGAAGGTCGTCGCTGGCGTCTGCGGCGGCGGTGCGCCGCGGTCGCGCAGGCGGCGCAGCGCGGCGATCGCCATGTCCGTCATCCCCGCCGGACGCGCGCCGTCCAGCATCGCGAACGCCCGCTGCTTCATGCGCGGGTCCCAGAATGTGGCGATATGATCCGCCGTCGCATCGATTGCGCGATCCGCGCCGATCGCTACGAAATTGCGCGCGATCTGGTCGATCATATACACCAGCCGTTCGTCGTTCGACATCATCGCCGGGTCACTCCGCCGCGATGAGCGGTGCGATCCGCCGGCTGAGCGCGGCTTGCGCTTCATACGTCTCCTGCCAGTCCGACGGGCCGTTGGACGCGGAGACCTGCACCGCCGTCACCTTGTATTCCGGGCAATTGGTCGCCCAATCCGAATAATCGGTGGTGATGACATTGGCTTGCGTCGTGGGATGATGGAATGTGGTATAGACGACACCCGGCGCCACGCGCGGCGTGACCTGCGCGCGCAGCGTCGTCTCCCCCGCCCGGCTGCGCAACGTCACCCATTGCCCGTCGGTTAGGCCGCGGTTCTCCGCATCGTGCGGATGGATTTCCAGCAGATCTTCCGGGTGCCACGCGACATTGTCGGTCCGCCGCGTCTGCGCGCCGACGTTGTAATGGCTCAGGATACGCCCGGTCGTCAGCAGCAAGGGAAAGCGCGGGCCGGTCTTCTCGTCGGTCGGCACGTAATCGGTGACGACGAAATGGCCCTTGCCGCTGGCGAAGGCGTCGATGTGCATCATCGGCGTCCCCTCCGGTGCCGCGTCGTTCGCCGGCCATTGCAGCGATCCGTGCCGCTCCAGCGCGTCGTAACTCACCCGCGCGAACGTCGGCGTCAGCGCCGCGATCTCGTCCATGATCTCGGACGGGTGGGTATAATGCCAGCCCAGGTCCATCGCATTGGCGACCAATTGCACGATCTCCCAATCCGCATAGCCGTTCTTGGGGTCCATCACCTTGCGCACGCGCTGGATGCGGCGTTCCGCGTTGGTGAAGGTGCCGTCCTTCTCCAGGAACGTCGATCCCGGCAGGAAGACATGCGCGTAATTGGCGGTTTCGTTCAGGAACAGATCCTGCACCACCACGCATTCCATCGCCGCCAGCCCGGCGGCGACATGTTGCGTGTTGGGATCGGATTGCAGGATATCCTCCCCTTGCACGAACAGCGCCTTGAACGCGCCTTCCGTCGCGGCATCCAGCATGTTGGGGATGCGCAGCCCCGGCTCCGCGTCCAGCGTCACGCCCCACGCCGTCTCGAACAGCGCGCGCGCGGTGGGATCCGAGACGTGGCGATAGCCGGAGAATTCGTGCGGGAAGCTGCCCATGTCGCACGCGCCCTGCACGTTGTTCTGGCCGCGCAGCGGGTTTACGCCCGCGCCTTCGATCCCGACATTGCCGGTCGCCATCGCCAGATTGGCGATCGCCATCACCGTCGACGACCCTTGCGAATGTTCGGTGACGCCCAGCCCGTAATAGATCGCCGCCTTGCCGCCGGTCGCATACAGCCGTGCCGCCGCGCGCAGATCGGCAGCGGGCACGCGGGTCAGCGCCTCGGTCGCCTCCGGCGATCGCTCGGCCTGCGATACGAATGCCGCCCAGTCGTGGAATTCCTCCATGTCGCAGCGCGCACGGATGTAATCCTCGTCGAACAAGGCTTCGGTGACGATGACATGCGCCATCGCGGTCAGCACCGCGACATTGGTGCCGGGGCGCAGCGGCAGATGATGGTCCGCCTCGATATGCGGCGATTTGACCAGATCGGTGCTGCGCGGATCGATTACGATCAGCCGCGCGCCCTGGCGCAGGCGCTGCTTCATGCGGCTGGCGAACACCGGATGGCCGTCGGTCGGGTTGGCGCCGATCACCAGGATGACATCGGCGAACTGGACGCTGTCGAAATCCTGCGTCCCCGCCGACGTGCCGAACGTCGTCTTCAGGCCATAACCCGTCGGCGAATGGCAGACGCGCGCGCACGTATCGACATTGTTGTTGCCGAAACCCTGGCGGATCAGCTTCTGGACCAGGAACGTCTCCTCGTTGGTGCAGCGGCTGGACGTGATGCCGCCGACCGATTTGGTGCCGTATTTCGCCTGGATGCGGCGGAATTCACGCGCGGTGTGGGTGATCGCCTCGTCCCACGACACTTCGCGCCACGGCTGGTCGACATGCTCGCGGATCATCGGCGACAGCACGCGTTCCTTGTGCTGGGCATAGCCCCAGGCGAAACGCCCCTTGACGCAACTGTGGCCGCGGTTCGCCTTGCCCTCTTTCCACGGCACCATGCGGACCAGTTCCTCGCCGCGCATTTCGGCGCGAAACGTGCAGCCGACACCGCAATAGGCGCAGGTGGTGATGACGGCGCGGTCGGGCGTGCCGATCTCGACGACTTTCTTTTCCTGCAACGCCGACGTCGGGCACGCCTGCACGCACGATCCGCACGACACGCATTCCGACGACAGGAAATCCTGCTTCTGCGACGCGGAGACGGCAGACGCGAAGCCGCGGCCGTCGATGGTCAGCGCGAACGTCCCTTGCGTTTCGTCGCACGCACGCACGCAGCGCGAACACACGATGCACTTGGTCGGATCGAAATCGAAATACGGGTTGGATTGATCCTTGGGCGCCGCGAGATGGTTCTCGCCTTCATAGCCATAGCGGACTTCGCGCAGGCCCACGGCGCCCGCCTGATCCTGCAACTCGCAATCGCCGTTCGCCGGGCACGTCAGGCAATCGAGCGGATGATCGGAGATGTAGAGTTCCATCACCCCGCGGCGCAGCGTCTTGAGCTTGTCGGTCTGGGTGCGCACGACCATGCCGGGCATCACCGGCGTGGTGCACGATGCCGGATAGCCGTTGCGGCCATCCACCTCGACCAGGCAGAGCCGGCACGATCCGAACGCCTCCAGGCTGTCGGTCGCGCACAATTTGGGGATGTTCGTCCCCATCAACGCCGCTGCCCGCATCACCGACGTGCCTTCGGGCACCGTCACCGCCTGACCGTCGATGGTCAGCGACACGATCGTCTGCGCGCCGGCCGGCGCCGGCTTCGTGCCCAGATCGGTTTCTGCGAGCCATGCCATATCGGTTACTCCGCTGCCTGGGCGATGACCGGCGTTGCGGCGGGCGCCACGCCGAAATCCTCGGGGAAATACTCGAGCGCGCTCAACACGGGATAGGGCGTGAACCCGCCAAGCGCACACAGCGACCCGTATTTCATGGTCTCGCACAGGTCGCGCAGCAGCGCGACTTCCTGATCCCGGCCGCGCGGCGCGGCGCGGGCGTTGCGCATCTGCGCCAAACCCTCCACCGCGTCGCCGCTGCGCCCGCCGGCGATGATGCGGTCGATCGTCTCGACCCCGCGGGTCGATCCGATGCGACACGGCGTGCATTTGCCGCAGCTTTCGACTGCGCAGAATTCCATGGCGAAACGGGCCATCCGCGCCATGTCGACGCTGTCGTCGAACACCGTGATCCCGGCATGGCCGATCAGCCCGCCGGCCTGGGCGAAGGATTCGTAATCGAACGGCACATGGAACATCGACGGCGGAAAATACGCGCCCAGCGGCCCGCCGACCTGCACCGCGCGCACCGGCCGGCCGCTTTCGGTGCCGCCGCCGATCTCGTGGACCAATTCGCCCAGCGTGATGCCGAAGCCGATCTCGAACAGCCCGCCGTTCCTGACGTTGCCGGCCAGCTGCACCGGCATCGTGCCGCGCGATCGGCCGAACCCGACGTCGTGATACCGTGCGGGCCCTTCGGCCAGGATGAACGGCACCGCCGCCAGGCTCAGCACGTTGTTGATGACGGTCGGCTCACCGAACAGGCCGCTGATCGCCGGCAAGGGCGGCTTTGCACGCACCTGCCCGCGCTTGCCCTCGATCGAGTCGAGCAGCGCGGTTTCCTCGCCGCAGATATAGGCGCCGGCACCCACCCGCACGTCCAGCGTGAACGGCGCGATCAGATGCGCCGATCGGGCGATCGCCGTCTCCACCGCGTCGATCGCGAAGGGATATTCGGAGCGGATGTAGATGTAGCCGTGGCCCGCGCCGACGGCATGCGCCGCGATCGCGATGCCCTCGATCAGGCAATAGGGGTCGCCCTCCATCAGCATCCGATCGGCGAAGGTTCCGCTGTCGCCTTCGTCGGCGTTGCACACGATGAACTTCTCGCGTCCCACCGCGTCCAGCACCGTCTGCCATTTGATCCCGGTCGGGAAGCCTGCGCCGCCGCGACCGCGCAGGCCCGATGCCTTTACGGCGTCGACCACCGCCTGCGGTGTCATCGCGCGCGCCGCGTTAAGGCCCGCCCAGCCGCCGTGGGCACGATAATCGTCTAGGTCCACCGGATCGATGATCCCGACCCGTGCGAAGGTAAATCGCTGCTGCCGCGCGAAGAACGGCAGGTCCGCGATCCGGCCCAGCCGGTTGGGGTGGCTGCCGTCCAGCACCGCACCGACATCGTCGGGCTCGACCGGACCATAGCCGATGCGGCCGTCCGCTGTGTCCACCTCGACCAGCGGCTCGATCCGCGACAGGCCGTGCGCGCCGACGCGCACGACCTGGGCACCCGCCGCGGACAGCGCCGCGGCGACATCATCGGCACCCAGCGCGACCGACGCCATGTCGCGCGAGACATAGACCCGCGTCATGCCGACACCTGCGCCGCGATCCGCTCCAGCCGCGCAGCATCGATCCGCGCGACCGGCCGGCCGTCGACCAGCGCGCTGGGCCCGATCGCGCATAGCCCCAGGCAATAGATCGCCTCCAGCGTCACTTGGCCATCGGCGCGCGTGGATCCCATCGCAATGCCCAGCCGCTCGACCGCCGCTGCCTCGATCGCGGCACCGCCCCGCGCCTGGCATGCTTCGGCGCGGCACAGCTTGACGACATGGGTGCCTGCCGGGCGCCTGCGAAAATCGTGGTAGAAGGTCACGACGCCGTGCACTTCGGCGCGGCTGATGTTCAGCGCCTTGGCGATATGCGGCACTGCCTCGTCGGGGACATGGCCGATCTCGGCCTGGATCGCATGGAGCAGCGGCAACAAGGCGCCCCGCGTGTTCGCGAACGGCGCGGCCGATCGGGCGACGACATCGGACACCTGATCTGTGTGGACCATGAACGGCTGCGGCCCGTCGGCCATGCGAACGACTCTCCCTGTACGATTGCGTAGCAGGCGCGCGTGGCCGGCATTGGTCGGACGTTCTCTCATGCGCCGGCCGGGGTCAAGCCGCAGTTCCGCGGCAGGCGGGACACACGCCGCCTGCGATCACAGCCCCAGGTCAGCCGGCGTGATATCCCAGGGTCGTCGAAATGGCGTGCGCGGCCTGGCGCAGATGCTCGCGCCCTTCCTCGATCCCCACCCGCTGCGACCCGTCGATCAGCTCCAGGAACGGGATCGTCAGCGCCGCCGCCAGTCCCCCGTCGAAGCCGAATATCGGAAAGCTCATGTCCGTGACCCCGTGGGTGATCGGGCTCGGACGAACGTCGAAGCCGCGCGCGCGCACCGCGTCCAGTTTCGGGAGCAAGGCGGCCCGATCGACCGGTGTGCCGTTGGCCGCTTCCGCCACATCGATCATCCGGGCAACCTCCCCCGCCGGGGAGAACGCCAGGATGATTTGCCCCGAACAACTCTTCAGCAAATCGATCGACGCGCCCAGCTTCAGCGCGAAGCCGCGCGTGTCGGGATTTTCCTCGCGCGCGATCACCAGGCCGCGGCCGCCATCGCGCACCACCAGATGGCACGATTGGCCGACGGTGCGCGCCAACGCCTGCATCGCCGGCATCGCCGCGCGCGACAGATGCTGCGCCGGCGTCGCGCGATACGCCAGATCGAGGATCTTGTACGCCACGGTGTACCGGTCGGTACGCGGGGATTTCTGAAGGTAGCCCAGCTTTTCCATCACGATCACGATCCGGAACAACTCGCCGACCGACCGACCCAGTTCGACCGCCATTTCGCTGACCAGCGCGCCATCGGGATGGTTGGCGAGCAGTTCGATGATCTCGAACGCCTTTTCCAACGCCGGCGCGGCATAGCTTCCTTTTGGACCTTCGCGGCTCATGTATTCGCTCTCCCGCGGCGTGCTGGCGGCGTGTTAGCGCCCCGCCTGCCCGGCCCCGCCCGCCCACGCCCTGCCCGTCCGCCATGCGTACACCGCGACGAAGACGAAGCACAGCGCCGGCAACACCATCGCGGGATGCATGGACCCTGCCTTGGTCGCGATCAGCCCCATCGCCGGCGGGAACACCGCGCCGCCGATGATCGCCATGACGACCAGCGACGCGCCCAGCGGCATCAACGGCCCCAGATCCTTGACGCCGATGGCGAAGATCGTCGGGAACATGATCGACATGAAAAAGCTGGTCAGCATCAACGCCACCACCCCCGCCATGCCCGGCACGACAGTCGCGACCAGACACAGCACGACGTTGATCGCGGCATACAGCGCCAGCAGCCGGGTCGGCGGCATGCGCGTCATGATCGCGGTGCCGACGAAGCGCCCGACCATGAACATCACCAGGCTCGCGGACAGCAGATACGCCGCAGTACGCTCCGGCGTCGCGGGCGTCGCGTCCTTCACGAAATCGACGAAGAAGCTCCAGATGCCCACTTGCGCGCCGACGTAGAAGAATTGCGCCACGATCGCGCCGCGCAGCGCAGGCTGCGCCAGCAGCGTGCGGAACTGCGGGCCCAGCGGCTCGCTGGCGGTTTCCGTCCGCGTCTCGGGCAGGCGGGTGAGCGCGACCGCGATCGCGATCAGCGCGGCGGCGGCGGCCAGCACCAGATACGGGCCTTGGACGGTATGCGCCTCGGCGATGCGATAGGCGTCACGCTGCGCCGCGGTCATCGCCGCCAGCGCGCCGGTCGAATGCTCGATCCCCGAAAAGATGAACAGCCCGCCGATGATCGGCGCCAGGAAGCCGCCGAACCCGTTGAACGCCTGCGCGAAGTTCAGCCGCTGCGACGCACGCGAAGGATCGCCGAACGCCAGCATATAGGGGTTGGCCGCGGTTTCCAGAAACGCGGCACCCGATGCGATCAGGAACAGTGCGAACAGGAACATCTCGAACGTCCGGCCGATCGATGCCGGCAGGAACAGCAGCGCGCCCAGCGTATACAGGCCCAGCCCGACGAGGATGCCGGCCTTGTACCCGAACCGGCGCATCACCAGCCCCGCCGGCAGCGCGACCGTGAAATACCCGATGTAGAACACGAACTGGATGATCCCTGCTTGTGCGCGGTTCAGGCCCAGCGATTTCTGGAACTGGCGGATCAGGATGTCGTTGAAATTGTTCGCGACCGCCCACAGGAAGAACAGGCTGCACACCAGCGCGAAGCCCCAGCGGAAGCCCGGCGTGATGAACGATCCGCGGGCGGGTGACGGCGCCTCCGTCCCCTGCACATTCGCCATTCCCGCCATCGCTCCGCTCCCCGTTTTCAGTGTCTGTCGTCATCGACCCGAGCCTGTGCCGCTCGATATCGCCGGTCATTGCATCAGAAGCTGGCGATCGCCTTCAGCACGTCGTCCGCATCGGCGATCAGCGCGGGGAAACGCTCCGGCATGTCCTCGGCGGCGAAGGCGTGGGTCTGCAGCGCGTCGGTCGGGATCGTTCCGTCCTTGATCGCCGCGATCACCCGCGCGAAATCCCCCGCCAGCGCATTGCGGCTGCCCAGCAGCGTCGTCTCGCGCTTGTGAAATTCGGGGTCGGCCAGGACGATGTCGTCCTTGACCACGCTGATGAGGGTATAGGTGCCGCCATGCGCGACATAGTCCAGCCCGCTGCGCATCGCCGCGATATTGCCGGTCGCATCGAACACCCGGTCGAACATATCGCCCGCCGTATGCGCGCGCATCGCGTCCAAAATGGTGTCCGATGCCTGCGCGACATGCGCGATCCCCACCCGCTCGCGAGCATAGGCCAGCCGCGCGGCGCGCGTGTCGATCAGCATCACCTCGGCCCCGTCGACTTGGGCGAACAGGGCGGTGGCGACGCCGATCGGCCCTGCCCCCACCACCAGCGTCCGGTCGCCGGGCGATATGCGCGCGCGCGCCACCGCATGTGCGCCGATCGCCAGGAACTCCACCATCGCCGCCTGATCCAGCGTCAGGCCCGTGGCATCGACGATCGCCGATTCGGGCACCGCCAGGAAATCGCACATGCCGCCGTCGACATGGACGCCCAGCACGCGGATCGCGACGCAGCAATTGGGCTTGCCGCGACGGCACGCGATGCACGTGCCGCACGACAGGTACGGATTGATCGTCACCAGCTGGCCGATCGACAGCGCCGACCCCGCCGGCACTTGCACGATCTCGCCGGCCAGTTCGTGCCCCATGATGCGCGGGTACGACAGGTACGGCTGATTGCCGCCGTAGATGTGATAATCCGTCCCGCACACTCCGACGCGGCGGATGCGCACCAGCACTTCGCCGGCATTGGCCACCGGATCGGCGCGTTCGACGACACGCAAGTCGAATGGATCGTTGCAGATGACCGCTTTCACTGTCTCTCCCGGCAGACTTGCGCCGCATCCTTGTCGGTCTCAGATATGCAATTACTTTTTCTGTGGTGCAACGCCAATCGAAGGACGGGTCGCGCGATGCGCATCGACGCTCATCATCATCTATGGCGATATGATCCCGGCACCTTCGGGTGGATCGCTCCCAACAGCGTGATCGCGCGCGACTTCCTGGAGGACGATCTCGCCGTCGCGCGCCGCGCCGCCGGCATCGACGCCTGTATCGCGGTCCAGGCGCGGCAGACGCCGGAGGAAACCCGCTTCCTGCTCGATTGCGCCGCCGCTGCGCCGTGGATCGTCGGCGTAGTCGGCTGGATAGACCTGCGCGCCGCGGACGTCACGGCGCAACTCGCCCGCGATGCCCATCCCACGCTCGTCGGCTATCGCCATGTCGTTCAGGACGAAGCCGATCCCCGGTTCCTGATCGGCGACGCGTTCGTGCGCGGCGTCGCCGCCGTCGCGGCGCGCGGGCTGACCTACGATCTGCTGGTCGGGCACGATCACTTGGCTGATATCCCTGCCCTGCTCGCGCAGGTCGACGGTGGCCGCTTCGTCCTCGATCATGCGGCCAAGCCCGCTATCGCCAGCGGCGCGTGGCAACCGTGGGCGGACCGGATTGCGGCCGTCGCCACCTTTTCGAACATCTGGTGCAAAGTGTCCGGCCTGGTCACCGAAGCGGATCACACCGCATGGACCGCCGACCAGATCGAGCCCTATCTCGATCACGTCCTTGCGCGGTTCGGGCCGGAGCGACTGGTCTGGGGATCGGACTGGCCGGTATGCCTGCTGGCCACGAAATATGGCGATGTCGTCCGGCTGGTCGAGGATTGGGTGGCGAAACGCTGCCCCCAACACCGCGACGCGATCTTCGGCGGCAATGCCCTGCGCGCCTATGCCATGAACGACATATCCCTTCGCGCCGACCCGAAAGCTTCCGCATGACCGACGACACGCTCGATCGCACCCGGCGCCTGTGTGCAGCGCTCGATCTGCGCGACGATCCGACGCTGATCGCGCGTTACAAGGATTGGCACCGCCCCGGCGGCCCGCCCGCCGCGGTCAACCGCGCGTTGCGCGCCGCCGATATTCGCACGCTGGAAATCTATCTGTGCGGCACGCGGCTGTTCATGGTGATGGACGTCGGCCCCGACTACGATCCGGCCAAACGCGCCGCCAGCGACGCCGCAAATCCCGATATCGTCGCCTGGGAAGATCTGATGTGGAGGTTCCAGCAACCCCTGCCCCACGCTGCGCCCGGCGAAAAATGGGTTCCTGCCGAACGCATCTACGCGCTTGCCGACCAGCCCGACTGACCGGACGGTCGTGTTTAGCCCTGCCGAAGCGCGATCCGCTCCGCTTCGGATGTAACTCCCTCGATTCGCGGGAACCGTGGGTTGACCGGCCGCGCGCCATTGTGTCTTGTCCAAGTCATTGGGTTTGGGGGGCAAGTTGATGGCAGGGCTGGTGGAAGTGGCGACGGCCGTGATGCGCACGGCCGAACGCCGGCTGGATGTGGTCGCGCACAATGTCGCCAATATCTCGACGCCGGGATTCAAGCGACGGATGAGCATCGCCACGTCTGGTGCAAACGTCGTCTCGGTCGAGACGCGCAACGACTTCGCACAAGGCAAGCTGCAGGCGACCGGCAACCCCCATGATCTTGCGATCGACGGCGCCGGCTTCTTCAAACTGCGTGAAGGCGACGCGATCGTCTATTCGCGGCAGGGCCAGTTCCGCCGCGATGTGGACGGCACCTGGGTCACGCCGCAGGGCTATGTCCTGCAACAGGCGGGCGGCGGCGACCTGATCGTCGACAGCGCCGACGCGGTCGTCCAGCCGGATGGCATGGTCGTCGGCGGCGGACACCCGCTGGCCCGCGTCGCGGTCGCCCGCACCGGGAACGATGCCATGCTTTCATCCGTCGGAGAAAGCGCCTTTTCCGCCGCGCCGGCCGCAATGGAAGACGTCGCCGATCCGCGCCTGCGCCAGGGCATGGTCGAGACCTCGAACGTGTCGCTCGGCGACGAGATGACGCAGAGCATGCTCGCCCTGCGCCAGGCCGAAAGCGGTGCCAAGCTGATCCAGCTGTACGACGATCTGATGGGCCGCGCGGTCAGTGCCTTCGGGGCGCAGGGCAAGTGAGCGACGCATATTATGTCGGCGCCATCGGCCTGGGCACGCAACAGCGCGCGCTGGATGCCATCGCCAACAACATCGCCAACATCAACACCGGCGGGTTCAAGCGATCGGACGTGCGCTTCACCGATGTGGTGGCGAGCGCGGCGGACCGCAACACACCGATCGCCGATCTTGCCAGCACCCCGGCGTCGCTGGCCGGCGTCGCGCTCGACACGCGGATGATGCTGAACGAACAGGGCGCGCTGCAACGCACCGGCGCGGCGATGGACATCGCCATCGACGGCGCCGGATTCATCCCGCTGATGGGTCCCGATGGGCAGACCATGTTGTGGCGCGGCGGTGCGCTGAAGATCGGGGAGAACGGCATGCTCGCGAATACCGCGGGCATGGCCCTCAAAGCCGGCATCACCGTGCCGCGCGACGCGACGGCGCTGACCATCGCGACCGACGGCATGGTCACCGCGGTCGTGCCTGGCAGCGCGGATGCGGTCGAAATCGGCCGCATCGAACTGGTGCGCGTCGACGATGCATCCGCAATGGAGCGGATCGACGGCGCAATATACCGGATCGCTGATAGCGACGTGCTGGATACGGGGCCGGCGGGCCAGGATGGGACGGGGTTGATGATCCAGGGATCGGTGGAGCGTTCGAACGTGGCACTGACGGACGAGATGGTGCGGATGATGCTGGTACAGCGGGCCTATGCCGCGAATGCGCAGATCGTCCAGGCCGCGGACCAGCTGATGGGGATCGCCAACGGTTTACGCCGCTAAACCACGCAAAAGGACGCGCGAGCGCCGCGCTCCGACCAAAAGATTTAGGATTTCGATATGCTGCTGGACGTGGCGGCCGGGCTGATGCTCGGGCCGGTGGTGATGCTTGCGTCGCGTGATGTACGGATCGCCGATGTCGTCCGGGCCTCGGCGCCGGACGATGATGTACTGTCGCCGTCGCTCGGACGACGCCTGGTGCTGCGCCTGCCGATCGGGCGCCAGCGCGTCAGCCTGCCCGCCGCGACGGTCGCCGCACTGGTGCGGCGGGCAGCGCCCTCGCTGACGCTCGACCGCCAGGCTGGTCGTGTCACGTTCGTGCGCCCTGCGCCAAAGCGCGACGCGGCCGGTTGCTGGGCAGCGGCACGGCCGCTCGCGGCAGGCGCGGTGCTGACGACGGCAGACGTCGCGCCATCGGCCTGCATCCCGGCTGCCCGCCCACCGATCCGCTACGATCGCGCCGCGGGCGCAGCGGCGGCGCGGACGGCGCTGGCCGCCGGCGCACCACTGGGCGCCTTTGTCCCCGCAGCGGATCGACGCATCGGCGCGGGCCAGCCGCTGCGCCTCCATTCCACCGCCGGTCCGGTCCGCATCGAACTGCCGGTCACCACGATCCAGCCGGGGCGCTCCGGCCGGTCGGTGTTCGTGCGCGATGCCGCCGGCCGAATCTTCGCCGCCCCGCTCGTCCTTGCGGACGCCGCGCGATGACGCGGCTGTTGCTCGTGTCGATCGCGATGGCGTCACCGGCAATGGCCGACGATCTATACCGACGCGGCGGACCCGCCGCATTGGTCAGCGATCAACGCGCGGCCTCGGTCGGCGATGCCTTGACCGTCCTCGTCTTCCAGAGCGCCGAAAGCTCCAATTCGGCGCAGAACAGCTCGCGCAAGGCGACCGATGCGGCGGCACGCCTGCGTATCGGCGACGTGAACGAAGGCCCCGGCACCAGCTTCGGCGGCGGGTACGCCGGGCGCGGCGAAGCGCGACGCACCGAACGGCTGGTGACGCAACTCAGCGTCACCGTCTCCGCCATCCTGCCCAACGGCGATCTGGTCGTGACGGGGCGCCAGCGGATGCACGTAAACGGCGAGCATACCGACATCGGCGTGCGCGGTCGCGTGCGGCCGATCGACATCTCCAGCGACAACACCGTGCTGTCGACGCGCATCGCCGATGCGGAGATCGATTACGGCGGCAAGGGCTTCGTCTCGCGCGGTGCGCGGCCGGGGCTGCTGAACCGCGTGTTTTCGTTGCTGGGGCTCGGCTGATGCCTAGGGGGTTCCTCTGCCTGCTGCTGGCGATCGCCGCGCCGATACCCGCGATGGCGCAGGGCGTGCCGATCAAGGCGCTCGGCCGGTTCGACGGCTGGCGGCAGAATGCGCTCGTCGGCTATGGCCTGGTCGTCGGGCTGTCCGGCTCGGGCGACACGCGGCGCAGCGTGGTGACGCGTCAGGCGCTGCGCAACGTCCTCGGGCGGCTGGGCACCAACGTCGGCGAAGCGGACATCAGCAGCCGCAACGTCGCCGTCGTGATGGTCACAGGCGTCCTGCCCGCATCGGCTAATGTCGGCGATCGTATCGACGCGACGATCGCATCGGTCGGCGATGCGCGCAGCCTGGCGGGCGGCACGTTGGTGATGACGCCGCTTATGGGCCCCGACGGGCGCACCTATGCGCTGGCGCAAGGGCCGCTGCTCGTCGGTGGCTATCGGTTCGACAGCGACCAGAACCGCGAACAGCGCAATTACCCGACCTCCGCCCTGCTCGAAGGCGGCGCCACGATCGAGGCTGCGGTGGAGTCCTCGATCCTGAAGGCCGGCGGCGAACTGGCGTTCCTGCTGTCCGATCCCAGCTTCTCGACGGCACAGCGCATCGCCGCGGGCATCGTCCGCCGCTTCGGAGCCGGTGTCGCCTGGGCCAGGAACGCCGACGAAGTGCGCGTGCGCTATGCCGGCACCGCTGCCGGGCTGACCGCCTTTCTCGCCGATCTCGAAAGCGTCGCGGTCGAACCCGCCAGCACGCCGCGGGTGGTGATTAACGAGCGTACCGGCACCGTCGTGGCGGGCGGCGACGTGACGATTTCCAGCGTGGTCATCGCGCAAGGCGACATCAAGGTGTCCGTAGTGGCGCAAACCACCGCGTCGCAGCCCGATTTCTACGCCGGCCTGGCCAGCGACGTCGCCAGCCTGACGATCACCAACACCAGATTGGCGGTGTCGGACAACGGCGCGGACCGCGCGCTGCGCTTTCCCAGCAGTACGATCGCCGATCTCGTCCAGGGCCTGTCGCGCGCGCGGGTCGACACCCACCGCATCATCGGAATCCTGCAAGCGATCAAGGCCGCGGGGGCCCTGCACGCCGATCTCATCGTGAAGTGAAAAGAGGCATCATGGACGCTCTTACTCCCTTGCTGATCGCCAAGGCGCTGGACGGTCTGGCCGCGCGCGCGGAGGCGTTGGCGACGAACATCGCCAACGCCGGCTCGCGCACCTACCGCCCGATCGCCGTCGATTTCGAAGCCCGCCTGCGCGCCGCCGCGGACCACGGCGCCGCCGCGATCACCGCGGTACGGCCCGACACCCACGCCGCGACGGCGTCGACGACTGGCGGCGAGATGCGGCTCGATCTGGAAATGGCGACCGCGGCGCAGACGTCGATGCGCTATGCCGCGCTCCTCGAAATGCTCGGCCGCGAGATGGCGATCGGCCGCGCCGCGATCATGGGCGGCCGCTGAGATGCGCGCCGTGGAAATCAGCCGTACCGGGCTGGATGTCGAATGGCAGCGGTTGCAGGTGATCGCGCAGAATCTGGCGAATGCCGAAACCAGCCGCGCGGCGGATGGCCAGCCATACCGCGCGCTGCGCCTGCTGTCCGGCCCGGCACGCAGCGCATTTTCCGGTCGCCTGTCCGGGTCTGCCGCGCAGGCCGGCGGCGTCGCGGTATTGGGGCTGGAGCCGATCGCGGGCAGCGTGCGCCGCGTCCACGAACCGGGCCATCCGCATGCCGATGCGCAAGGGTTCGTCACCTATCCCGACATCGATCGCGCAGGCGAGATGGCGCTGCTCATCAAGACCTCGCGCGCCTATGAAGCGAACCTCACCGCGATGGGCGTCGCGCAACAGATGTACGCCCGCGCGCTCGATCTGGGCAAGCAATCGTGAGCGCGATCGCGGCCATCGCGCCGTTCGCCGCGGTTCAGGCGGCCCCGCTCGCCCTGCAATTGGGCCCGGCTGCTCCCATGATGCAGATCGCACCGCAGATGGCATCGCAAGCGGCGCCACCCGGCGGCTTCGGCGCGCTGCTGATGGCCGGCCTGCGCAGCATCGATGCGAAGGTCGGCACCGCCGACGCGCTGGTCCGCCGCTTCGCTGTCGACGACGATGTCCCCGTCCATCAGGTGACGATGGCGCTGGAAGACGCGCGGCTGTCCGTCGAACTCGCCATGCAGGTGCGCACGCGTCTTTTGGAGGGATATCGCGAACTGATGGGCATGCAGCTGTGAGCAAGCAGGCATGAGCGAGAGCGGATGGCTGGGCCGCCCGCGGCGGCAATATGCGATCGTCGCGCTGGCGCTGGCGTGCGTCGTCGCGCTGCTTGGCTCGTCCTATTGGTATTTCCTGGGCACCGGCTACGCTGTGCTGGGCTCGGACATGCGCGCGGCCGATGCCGCGGCGGTGGTCGCCGAACTGGACAAGCGCGGCACCGCCTATCGCCTGCGCGACGGCGGCGCGACGATCCTGGTGCCGGAGGATCAGGCGGACGCCACCCGCCTCGCGCTGGCGCGTGCCGACGGCGCGAACGGCGGCCAGACCGGCTTCGAACTGTTCAACAAATCCGACATGGGGCTGACCAACTTCGCGCAGAAGATCAATTATCAGCGCGCGTTGCAGGGCGAATTGGTCCGCACGATCCTGCTGATGGCCGACATCGAAAGCGCGCGCGTCCACCTTGCCTTGCCCGATCGCGCGCTGTTCCGCGACGATCGCACACCACCCAGTGCAGCGGTGACGGTGGCGATGCGCGGCGGCGCGGTCGCCGATCCGGCACGGGTCGCCGGTATCCAGCAACTCGTGTCCGCCGCGGTCACCGATCTGCCGCCTGCTCGCGTCGTCGTCCTTGATGCGCAGGGCCGCGTCATCAGCCAGGCGCAGGCGACAGACGCGGCGGCGCCCGACGATCGCCCCGCCGCGCTGGAGGAGCGCAGCGCCGTCGAACATTATTACCGCGCCCGCGCGCGTGCCGCGATCGAGGCGCGTTTGCCGGGGCTACGCTACCGGGTGCGCGTCGTCGGCTTGCCGCTCGCCGACCAGAACCCGCTCCCGTCAACCGAAGCACCCGATCGCCCGATCGGCCCGCGCACCATGCCGCTAAGGCTGACGGCGATAACCGTCGATACGCTGTCGCCGGAGGAACGCGCGCAGGTACAGGCCGCGGTGACCCAGGCGCTCGCCCTCGACGCCGCGCGCGACACGCTGTCGTTCGAAACCGGCCCGCTGGAAACAGGCTCGCCGGGAACAGGCAACGCCCCCGCACCAATGGGCCCGATCGCTCCCCCGATCGCGCCGATGCCGACGCCCGCGGCTACCGACGCGCCTTCGTCGGAAGGGGGATCACCGTGGCCGTGGCTGGCCGTGGCCGCGCTTGTCATCGCCGCCTTCGCATGGCGCCGCCGCGCCGCGACGTCGCGCCTGTCGGACGAAGAGCAGGACGCGTTCGCCCAGACGCTGCGCCGCCGGATGGCCCTGTCGAACGAGGCCGATCATGCCGCACGCTGATCCTGACATGACCACGTTGCTCGCGCATCTGGACGCACTGCCGCCCACCGATCGCCGCGCGATCCTCGCCCGGCTGTCGCAGGCGGAGCGCGCGTGGATCGATGCCGCGGCGACCGGAACGCCCTACGCCCCCGACCCTTATGCTCCCGACATCGCGGAGCGCTGCGCCGACCCGCGCGCCCTCACCCCCGCAACCCGCGAACTGCTCGCCACGATCGCAAACGCTCCCCCCGTGCGGACCGCCACGGCCGGGCGCTCGCTGTTCGGCGCCGCCGCCGCATGGCTGCGGCGCGCCTGATATGACCGCCGTCATCAAGGATCACGCCGGTGTCCGGCGCTTCGCAGCCGGGCACGTCCCCGCACCCGCGGTCGATCCCGCCACCGAACACGCGCGGCTCACCGAAGCGCTCGCGCAGGCGCAGGCCGACACGAAGGCAGCCGCCGATGTCGCGCATGCCGCCGGCCGCGCGGAAGGCCACCGTGCCGGTCTGGCCGCCGCCGTCAGGCAGGATGCAGCACGCCGCGACGCGCTCGACGCCGGCATCGCTCGCGCGCTGGCCCAATTCGACGAGGCGCTGACCGCGTGCGAACGCCTCGCCGCCGCACTCGCCCGCGCCGCGCTCGCCAAGGCGTTCGCCCCGTCCGATACGATCGCCGAACCGGTGCTGGCCACGATCGCGCGCAACGCCGCCCTGTTCCGCGACGCCGGCGCGGTCGCCATACGGGTAAGCGCAGCCGACTTCGCCGATGCGGGCGCCGCGCAAGATGTCGCGGAGCGCGGCACCGGCGCGCCCATCGTAGTCACCATCGACCCGGCGCTGCCCGCCGGCGCATGCCGCGTGACCGCGCGGCTCGGCACCATAGACCTCGGCCTGGACACCCAATGGTCCGCGCTCGCCGCGCTGCTGGACGACCTGGCACGGGCATGATGCAGCACCGCTTTCTCGCGCAACTGGGCGCCCTCGCCCTCGTCCGACCCGAGGGCGAAGTGCGCCGCGTGACGGCCGGCCGGATCGAGGCGACCGGGCCCGCGACCTTGCTGGGTGCGCTCTGCCGCATCGGCGACGGGGGCATGCTGGCGCAGGTCGCCGCGGTCGACGCGCAGGGCATCGTGCTGGTGCCGCTGGAGGATGGCGCACCGGTGGCACTCGGCGCACGGGTGTCGGCGACCGCGCTTGGCGCGAACGTCGGCGTGGGGAACGGGTACGCCGGCCGCGCGGTCGATGCGCTATGCCGGCCGATCGACGGCAAGGGCACGATCGACGCTAATGCGCAGGCACCTCTTCGCGGCGGCGCCTGGAACACGCTGGACCGTGCCGCGCCGACGCGCGTGCTGGCCACCGGTGTACGCGCCATCGACGGGCTGCTGACCTTGGGCGAGGGCCAGCGTATCGGCATCTTCGCGGCAAGCGGCGTCGGCAAGACCAGCCTGATCGAACAGATCGCCACCGGCACGCAGTCCGCATCCGGCGGCGCGACCCGCTGCATCCTGTGCCTGGTGGGCGAGCGCGGGCGCGAGGTGGAAGGGTTCTGGCGCACGCTGTCGGCGCGCCACGATGCGCGGCGCTTCACCATCGTCGCGGCCACCTCGGACGAAAGCGCGGCGATGCGCGCACGCTGCGTCGGTATCGCGCTGGCGATCGCCGAACATTGGCGCGACGCGGGCGAGCACGTCCTACTCATCATCGATTCGGTCACCCGTCTGGCGATGGCGCTGCGCGAGATCGGGCTGGCCGCGGGCGAACCTCCGACGGTGCGCGCCTATACGCCGGGCGTTTTCGCCGCCTTGCCGCGCGTGGTGGAACGGTGCGGCGCGGCGCGCGGCGGTGGCGCGATCACCGCGGTGATGACGGTGCTGAGCGAAACCGACGAGGTCGACGATCCGATCGCGGAGACGATGAAGTCGCTGCTCGACGGCCATATCGTGCTGTCGCGCACGCTGGCGGAGCGCGGCCATTTCCCGGCGATCGACGTGACGCGCAGCGTCAGCCGCCAGGCTGCACGCCTGATGGAGCCGGCCCACCGCACCGCCGCACGCGCCGTCGCCGCGCAGCTCGGCATCTATGAGGAATCGCGCGTGATGATCCAGAGCGGCATCTATCAGGCGGGTTCCGCGCCGGAGGTCGACGCGGCGATCGCCGGCCGCGACGCGCTGATGACGTTCCTGCAACAGGGGCAGGACGAATGGATGTCTGTCGCCGATACCGTGCGGCGGCTGACCGCGCTGGGGACCGGCCGTGGCTGATCGCAACGCCCGCGCGCTCGCCGATTGCCGCGCCGTCGCCGCCGCGCGCGTCGCGGTCGCGCAAGCCGCCCACACCCGCGCCGCCCGGTATGAAGCCAAGTTGCTCGCCGATCGCGACACCGCGACGGCATTGTTGGAGGACGCGGGCGAAGCGTGGCGCGCGCATGTGACCAACCTGATCGACCCACCCGTCGCGGCGCTGTTTGGCCGCGCCATCCTGATCCGCGCCGACGCGCTCCACGATGCCCAGGCACAGGCGCACGCCGCAACGTCGCACCGCGACGCCGCCGCGTGCGCATGGCGCGAACAGGACGCCCGCCGGAGCCGGATCGAAGCGATGCAGACGCTCCTGAACCGCCGTGCCGCGCGCGCGGCCGACGAACGCGCGCTGGCGACGGCCGCCGATCGCATCACCTTCGCCTGGAACCGCCGATGATCGTCACCGCCAATCCCCCGCCGAGGCGCGGGACGCCGATCGCCGCGCCCGCAGCGCCCGCAGACGCCCGCAGCCGTTTCGCCGCACTGCTCGCGGCGGAGCAGCCATCGGCGGCACCCGCTACGCTGCGCACCACCGCCCAGGTCTTTAACGAACACGGCTTCTTTACGCCCACCGCATCCGCCGAAGCGCCAGTTGAAGCACCAGTCGAAGCCGCAACGCGCGACACTGCGACGATCGACGATATTGCGGTAGCCGCGACCACACCCGTCGCCCTGCTCCCGCGCGAAGGGTCCGAACCCGTTGCAGCCATCGCTGCGCACGCCACCATGTCGTCCCCGGCACCTGCGCGCTTTTCGCACCCTGCCCCGCACGGCAGTGCCGCGCATGGCGCCACGCTCAGCCTCACATCTGTCGCGGCGCACGCCAAACCGGTCGCTCGCGACGAGGCAGCGAAACCCGTGCGCACACCCACGCGCGCCCGCGCCGCGCCGCCCGCCGCTGCCGCTTTGGCCGTGTCGGTGCAGGTGCTGGCGGACGGCATACACGTCCACGCCCGGCTCCCCGGCCTCGACGACGCCGGCCGAGCGTCGCTCGACGGACAGATCGCCGCGCTGATCGCCCGCCACGGCCACCGCGTCGCTGGCGTCACCCTCGTCGGCCCCCGCCACCCTGCGCAGGACCAATGATGCAGATCGATCCCGTCGACGCGACGCCGGCCGCCACCGCCGCCACGCCCACCGCCCCGACCACCAGTGAAACGGCGACCAGCGCGTTCGGGCTGGGCTTCGACGCGCTGCTGAAGATCATCCTCACCCAGCTGACCTATCAGGACCCGCTGAAGCCGATGGACAATTTCCAGTTCGTCTCTCAGCTCGCGCAATTCTCCCAGGTTCAACAAGGGCAGACCACCAACGACCGGCTGGAAACGCTGGTCGCGGCGCAAGCGACCAACCAGGCCACCGGGCTGCTCGGCCGCCGCGTCGACGTCTCCGCCGGCGGCACCACCGTCACCGGGGTGGTGAGCGCGATCGCTTTGTCCGGCGGCACCCCGACGGTGACCGTGGAGACCGACGACAAGCGCACGATCAGCGGCATCGCGATCGGCGGCATTTCACAAATACGGGAGAAGAAGTGATGTTCGGGTCGATCTACATCGGGCTCAGCGGCCTGAACGCCTATTCGCGCGGGTTGCAGCAAGTCAGCAACAACGTCAGCAACCTGAACACGACCGGCTTCAAGAGTTCGACGGTCAGCTTCCGCAACCTGTACGGCACGTCCGACAAGGGCGGCATGGCGCTGACCGGCAATGGCGGCAGCGGCGGCCACGGCGTCACGAACGGCGATGCCGCTCTCGACCTGAAACAGGGCGAATTGCGCACCACCGACCGCGATCTTGATCTCGCGGTCGACGGCAACGGCTTTCTCGTCCTGCTCGACGGCACGCGCACCGTCTACGCCCGCACCGGCAGTTTTCAGGTCGATCCGGACGGCTACATCGTCATGGCCGGCACCGGCTATCGGCTGGCCACCCTCGATGCCGCGAACCGCCCGGTGGCGCTGTCGGTCGACGGCCAGCGCACCAGCGTACCGAAGGCAACGAGGAAGATCGCCTTCGCTGGCAATCTGTCGTCCAGTGCGACCCGGTTCTCCGTCGGCAATCTGACGGTGTACGACGCCAACGGCGCCGCGCATGTGTGGACCGCCACCTTCACCCGCGATGCCGCCACCAATCCTGCCTGGCAGGTCGCGGTAACGGACGACAAGGGTGCCGCCATCGGCACCAAGTCGCTCGGCTTCACCAACGGCGGCGTCGATCCCGCCGCCGCGAAGCTGGAATTCGCGGACGCCGCGTCCGGCTTGGCCGTCACGCTCGATTTCCCCGCCGGCGTCACGTCGTTCTCCGCCGGCGACGTATCGACGCTGCGTTCCTCGGCCATCGACGGTTATGCGTCGGGCACGCTCGTCACCGTCGCGGTCACCGACAGGGGAAAGCTCGAACTCGCCTATTCGAACGGACAGAAGAACGACCTGGGCGCCGTCGCGCTCGCCGATTTCCGCGATCCCGGCGCCCTCGAACAGCGCGAAGGCATTTTCGTGCGCGGCGACGATGGCGGCGATTATGCCTATATGAGCAGCGACGATCCCCGCGTCGGCGAAATCCGATCGAAGCGGCTGGAAGCATCCAACGTCGATCTGTCGCGCGAATTCGGCGATCTGATCCTGATCCAGCGCGGGTTCCAGGCAGCGTCGCAGATCGTCAGCGTGTCCAATGACATGATCCAGCAATTGTTCGGCATCCGCGGCCAAGGCTGATGGCGCCGATCTCCCCGCGCAGCTGGCTGCCCGCCGGCACACCCCCGCCACCCGCGCTGGACCGGCTGATCGCCGACAGCGTCGCTGCATGGTCGCGCCATTGGTTGGCGGGCGAGCCGCTACCGGCCGCCGCCATTGCGCCTATTGTGCCGCCCGCGTTCGCCTGGCGCGAAGCGGGCGACGGGCTGCTGCTCGGCACGCTTGCCATGACACCGGCCGTGATCGGCGCTCGGATGCTGGACGTGACGGCGCAAGCCCGCAGCGGCGCCGATCTGGCGCTGCTCGAAGGTCTGGCGGAGCGCTGCCTCATCGACCTGCGCCTGCGCTTCGCCGCGGCAGCCGGGCTGGGCCAGGATGTCGCATGGCACCCAGCAACACCCGATGCCGCATACACCGCCATCGTCGGCGATCCGCATCAGCCGACGCTGGCGATCGGGCTCACGCCCGCGCTGTTCGCCCGCATGGTGCGACAGCTGCTGCCGCGGTGCGATGCGCCGCCGCTGGGATCGGCGCGCGATGCGCTGGCCGCCACGCCGATCAAGGTCGGCGCCGCGATCGGCGCCTGCCGGCTGACCGTCGCCGATCTGGCGGCGCTGGAGGTCGGCGACGTCCTGCGCCTGGACCGAACGGTGTCGGCGCCGGTGCCGATCGTCGTCGACGGCACGCCTCTGCCGCGCGGCCGCATCGCCGTGATCGCGGCGGAGCCCCAGCCCTTCCTGCGCCTCGTCGAGCCCCTGACACAGTGAGTATGGTCGTGACCAACATTCGTATCGATACCCGGCTGATCGACACCGTCGGCGTGTCGCTGGAAGCGTTTCTGGGCGAGGCGCCGATGACGGTGGGCGCGCTGACCGCGATGAAGCCGGGCGCCACCATCCCGCTGGACGCGCCGCTGAACCGCCAGGTCGAATTGCGGCTGAACGGCACCGCGGTCGCCCGCGGCGAGCTGGTCGCGGTCGAGGATTCGTTCGGCGTCCGCCTGATCGAGATCGTCGAATGGCCGCAATGATCGTGGTCGCAGCCGCGGCGGCAGCCGGCCCGCATCTCGGCGGTGGCGGCGCGCTCGGCATTTCGCTGACCCGCATCGTCGCCGCATTGCTGATCTGCACGATGCTGGCGGTCGTGGCCGGATTGCTGCTGAAGCGCGGCGGCGGCCGCATCGATCTCGGCGCGATCCGCGATCTGGCCGGCGTGCGCGCCGATCGGCGGATCGCGGTGATCGAGACCCGCCGGATCAGCCAGCATGCCGACGCGTGCCTGCTGCGCTGCGACGGCCGTGACTATCTGATCCTGTCGTCGCAGGCCTCGCAGCAGGTGCTGCGTCAGGAAGCCGTAGCCCTTTGCGGCGACACGCCTTGATCGCGCTCCTCGCCGCGGCGCCCCCACTTCCCGCGATTCCCGCGGCGATCGGCACCGACGTCGTGCGCACCGCGCTGATCCTCACCCTGCTCGCGGTCGTGCCCGCGGTCATCATCAGCATGACCAGCTTCGTGCGCACCGTCATCGTGCTGTCGATGGTCCGCCACGCATTCGGCATGCCCGAAACGCCCCCGAACCAGGTGCTGGTCGCGCTGTCGCTGTTCCTGACCGCGTTCACCATGTCGCCGACGCTGGGCGCCATCAACGCCGCCGCGCTGGAGCCGCTGATGGCCGGGCGGATCGGCGTGGAACAGGCGATGGACGCGGGCGCCGCACCGCTGCGCCGCTTCATGCTGGCACAGACCCGCGACGCCGATATCGAAGCGATCTACGCCATCAGCAAGACGCCGCTGCCCCGCCGCGCCGCCGATGTCGAGACGCTGAAACTGGCGCCCGCCTTCATCCTCAACGAATTGCGCGTGTCGTTCACGATCGGCTTCGTCATCCTGCTGCCGTTCCTGCTGATAGATCTGGTGGTGGCCAGCATCCTGCTGTCGCTGGGCATGATGATGGTGCCGCCCGCGACGATCTCGCTGCCGATCAAGATCCTCATGTTCGTGCTGATCGACGGGTGGGGATTGGTGCTCGAAGGGGTGCTCGGCAGTTTTCGATGAGGGGCGGCGCCGGTCTCGACCTGTTGATGATCCCGCCGCGGGTGGAGGCGTCGCTGTGGCGGCGGCTGCGCTTCGAACGCGAACTCGCGTGCCGCCTTCAGCTCTTCGGCCGCTATCGTCCGCTCGCACGCGCCATCGCCCGGCGCCAGCACGCGCGCCGGCCGCGCAACGCCACCGAACTGGGCGATCTCGAACATTTCGCCTACGAAGGGCTGCTCCAGGCGATCGACGGCTACGATCCGCTGCGCGGCGTGCCGTTCGGCGCCTTCGCCCGCCGGCGCATCGTCGGCAGTATTTCGGACGGCGCGGTGCGGATGAGCGATGCCGACGCCTTGCACGGCGCCCGCCGCCGCGCGGAGGCCGCCCGTGTGCGCTCGCTGCAAAGTGGCACCGCGGCCGGCGACGATCCGATCGCCGCCTTGTCCGCGCTCGCGTCGGGCATCGCCATCGGGCTGATGCTGGAGGGGACGGGCATGGTCGCGATCGGCGACGCGCCCGATCCGCGCCCGAACGCCTATCAAAGCCTGGCCTGGCGCGAGATGATGGCCCTGCTCGCCCGCGAAGTCGCTCGCCTGCCCGATCGCGAAGCCTATATCCTGCGCGAACATTACGACGGCGGCGTCAGCTTCACCCAGATCGCCGACTTGCTGGGCATCACCAAGGGCCGCGTGTGCAGCTGCACGCCGCCGCCATTACCAGGCTGCGCAGACGGATCGGTGGACGATGAGGAGACCGGACATGATGTGCGACGAAGACGATATGGCGCAGCTGGTGGCATCGGCACAGGCCGATGGCGAAGCCGCGCTGATCCTGGCGGACCGCCTGATCGCGCGCCATCCCGACGACGCCCGGCTGCATTTCCTGCGCGGCTCGCTGCTCGCCGGTGGCGCGCGCGCGATAGAGGCGCATGCCGCCCTGGCCCGCGCCGTGGCCCTCGCCCCCGATTTCGCGCTCGCCCGCTTTCAGCTGGGGTTCTTCGAACTGACATCGGGCGAAGCCGCGCGC
>DASTLZ010000020.1:0-14496 GCA_035714425.1 Sphingomonas sp. | reverse complement strand
GTCGGGCGACAGATGCGCCACGATCTGATGCCCGAACAGGTCGAAATCGATCCACGCCTCGCTCGACCGCCCCGCTGGGCAACCCAGCACGCCACCATAAAACGCCCGCGCGGCGGCGAGATCGTGGACCGGAAAAGCGAGGTGGAAAGGACGCGGCATACACCCGATATAGCGACGGCCGCGCACGCCGTCATCGTCGCACAGGTATGTCATCGTCGCACAGGTATCTCGACTTCGCGCGAGGCACCCGGCAGGACGCCGTGGCAATCCACCCTCTGACCTGGACCTTACTCCCCTGACCCGTCTGCTCCGCTCTCCCATCCTGATCTGCCTGCTGCTCGGCGCCCTTGCCGGGACCGGTTTCGCGCCGCTCGATCTGTGGCCGCTCGCGCTCGGCTGTTTCGCCGGCTGGATCGCGCTGGTCCATGCCGCGCCGACGCGGCGGGCCGCCTGCTGGCGCGGCTATGCATTCGGAGTCGGGCATTTCACGGTCAACAACAACTGGTTCCAGCACGCGTTCGATTTCCAGGACGCGATGCCGCCGGTGCTGGGCTATTTCGCCGCGGTCGCGCTGGCTTTGTACCTCGCGGTCTATCCGATGGCGGCGGCGGGCATCGCCTGGCGTTGGCGGCGCGCCCATCCTCATCCAGCGTCGGATTCGGGGCCGGATGCCGCGTTCGTGCTGGTGTTCGCCGCCGGCTGGATCGCGACCGAATGGCTGCGGGGCGTGCTGTTCACCGGCTATGCCTGGGACCCGTTGGGCGTGATCTGGGTGCCGGTGCAGGCGGTGGCGGGGCTGTCGGCGTGGGTCGGCACCTATGCGCTGTCGGGGCTTACGATCGCGCTGGCCGGGGCGCTGCTGCTGGCGCCGCGGCGGCCGTTGCCGCTGGCCGGCGCCGCCGCCTGCCTTGCCGCGCTGCTGTTCGTGCAAGCGCTCGGCTACCGCACCTTCGCCACCGCCCCCGCCGTCCGGCCCGGCACGCCCGTCGTGCGCATCGTCCAGCCCAACATCGGCCAGAACGAACGCGGCGACGATGATAGCGAGCGGGTGTTGCAGGCGCTGCTCCGCGGATCGGGCACGCCGGGCGGCGCACCGCGGCTGATCGTCTGGCCCGAAGGGGTCGTGCGCGATCTGGTCGAGGACGGCTATCCCGCCTGGGTCTACCAACGCGCGCCCGGCTATATCCGCGAACGGCTGGCCAGCGTGCTGGGGCCGCGCGACGTCCTGTTGTTCGGCGGCACCGCGCTGGCGTTCGGGCCGGACGAACAGATCACCGGTGCCGGCAATTCGGTGTTCGCGCTCGACGCCCGCGCGCGCCTGTTGGGGCGCTATGACAAGGCGCATCTGGTGCCTTACGGCGAATATCTGCCGTTGCCGTGGCTGCTGCGTCCGCTGGGGCTGGCGCGACTGGTGCCGGGCGACGTGGATTACGAACCCGGCCCCGGCCCCGCCGCACTGAGCTTGCCGGGTTTCGGCGCGGTGGGAATTCAGATCTGTTACGAGATCATCTTCTCCGGCCAGGTCGTCGATCGCGCGCATCGCCCGCGCTTCCTGTTCAATCCGTCGACCGACGCGTGGTTCGGCCGCTGGGGCCCGCCGCAGCATCTGGCGCAGGCGCGGATGCGCGCGATCGAGGAAGGGCTGCCGATCGTGCGCGCCACGCCCACCGGCATCTCCGCGCTGATCGCTGCCGACGGCACCTTGCTGAAGACGATCCCGCACGAGACCGCCGGGGTCATCGAACTGCCGATCCCGCCGGCTTCGCCCGCCACGCTGTTCGCGCAGATCGGCAATGCGGCGGCGGCGATCGTGGCGGTGGCGGCGGTCGCGTTGGCGATTGCCATCCGGCGGCGCGCGCGCTAGCAGATCATATAAAGCTATCTTTATATCGTTATGAGGCGCCCATACGCATGCGTAAGTCCTACCTCTTCACCTCCGAATCAGTGTCCGAAGGCCATCCCGACAAGGTCGCCGACCAGATCAGCGACACCATCGTCGATCTGTTTCTGTCCAAGGATTCCGAAGCGCGCATCGCGTGCGAGACGATGACGACGACCAATCTGGTCGTCCTCGCCGGCGAAATCCGCTGCAAGGGCGTGTACGAGAACGGCGAATGGGCCCCCGGCGCGCTGGCGGAGATCGAGGCTGCGGTTCGCGCCACCGTCAAGCGTATCGGCTACGAGCAGACCGGCTTCCACTGGCAGCATTTCACGTTCCAGAACAACCTGCACGGCCAGTCCGCGGAAATCGCGATGGGCGTCGACGAAGGCGCGAACAAGGACGAAGGCGCCGGCGATCAGGGCATCATGTTCGGCTATGCCACCGACGAGACGCCCGGCCTGATGCCGGCGACGCTGTATTACAGCCACAAGATCCTGGAGCGGATGGCCGCCGATCGCCATTCCGGCGCCGCCCCCTTCCTGGAACCCGACGCCAAGAGCCAGGTCACGCTGCGATATGAGAACGAAAAGCCGGTCGCCGCGACCGCGCTGGTCGTCTCGACGCAGCACAAGCCCGGCTATTGCCTGCAAGGCGCCAACGCCCATCCGGCCAAATATGCCGAATTGCGCGATTATGTCGTCGGCGTGCTGAAGGACGTGCTGCCCGACGGCTTCGTCACCGATGCCACCGCCTTGTACATCAACCCGACCGGCGCGTTCGAGATCGGCGGGCCGGACGGCGACGCCGGGCTCACCGGGCGCAAGATCATCGTCGACACCTATGGCGGCGCAGCGCCGCACGGCGGCGGGGCGTTCAGCGGCAAGGACCCGACGAAAGTCGATCGCTCCGCCGCCTATGTCGCGCGCTATCTGGCGAAGAACGTCGTCGCCGCCGGCCTCGCCACGCGCTGCACCATCCAATTGTCCTATGCGATCGGCATCGCCGAACCCTTGAGCGTCTATGTCGACACGCATGGCACCGGCACCGTGTCCGAAGCGACGCTGGAAGCGGTGCTGCCGCGCCTCGTCTCGCTGACGCCCAAGGGCATCCGCCACCACCTCGCGCTCAACGCGCCGATCTACGCCAAATCCGCCGCCTACGGCCATTTCGGCCGCGACGCGGAAGGGCCGCTGTTCACCTGGGAAAAGACAGACCTGGTCGACAAGCTCAAGGACGCGGTCGCGAACGCCTGATCTTTATGGTTGCGCGGGCGGGGCGGGGCGCTCCGTCCCGCGCCACTGCGCCCGCGCCGCACCCAGCGCGCGCTCCGCTATTCGCAAGCCGGCGTTGACCGCGACTTCGCTGGCCCAGCCGATCGCGGCGCCGGCCATCAGGTCGCTGACATAATGCTTGCCGCGCGGCACCTGGATGCCGGCGACGGCGATGGCGGCGGCACGCGCGGGGAGGGCGGCGCCGGGGATGTCGCGCACGATCGCCTCGGTCACCGCCACCGCCCCGGCGGTGTGGCCCGAGGGAAACGAATTCAGACCGCCGTCTTGGGTGCCGGCCCCACTACCGACATGATGGCCCACCGCTTCGGCCCGCGCCGGCCGGGTGCGGTCGATGTTCGCCTTCACCACCGATTTCACCCCCGTCGCCAGGGCATGCGCGGCCAGCATCCGTAAGCCGACGCGCAGGATCGCGGGCCGGCGCAGCACCAGCCCCAGCGTGACGGTCGCCGCGGACAGCGCGACGAGCGGCGGCTGATCCGCGATCTCGCTCGCCTGCCCCGCCACCTTCACCACCGGATGATCGCGGTGCTCGGCCGCCCGCTGGCCCGCCTCGACATCCGCGTCCGCGATGGTCCCGGCGGCGATCGATCCCGCCTTGCTCACGCTACCTCCTCCACTTCGCTGCGCACCTGCGCATGGGCCAGCAGCGCGAACAGCCCGGCACCGCCGACCAGATTGCCCAGCACCGCCGGCACCAGCAAGTGCGCGAACGTCTGCCACACGCCCGTTCGCCCGCTGAACAGCAGGAGGAACGCCTCGTCCGATCCCACCACCGAATGGCTGAACCCGCCGATCGCCACGACATAGGTGATCGCGAAGATCACCAGCAGCGCCTGCTCGCGCGCATTGGGCAGCGACCACGCCAGGATCGCGATCAGGAACCCGGCCGGGATCGCGTTGAAGAACGTCGCCACCGCGCCCAGTTCGGTGATCTTCATCGACACCTCGATCATCGCGGACCTGAGCGATTCGTCGCCGAGCATACCCGCCGTCACCGCGCCAGCCGCCGCCGCCGTGCCGATCAGATTGGCCGCCAGCACCACCCCCCACAGGCGCAGGGTGCGGCCCAGCGCATGGCGCGACGGGCTGGTCGCCAGCGGCAGCATCGCGGTGATCGTGCTTTCGGTGAACAATTGCATCCGCCCCAGGATGACGACCAGAAACCCGACCGGATAGCCCAGCGACACCACCAGATCGCGCCACGGCGCGTCCGGCAATCCCTTGTACAAGGCGCCTTCCGCGATCAGCGACGCATGGATCGCCAGGCCCGCGGCCAGCCCGGACCAGAACAGCGACGCCACCGGGCGGTCCAGCTCCGCCTCGCCCGCCTCGCGCACCGCCTGATGCAGGTCCTTGGCTTCCGCCGATTTCAGCTCTTCGATGTCGTCGTCGCGGTCTGCCATGCCCCATCAACGGGCGGCCGGCCGCTTTTGCTCCCCGCCCGCCGGAGCCGTGCGCGCTTTGATCTGGCGCCTCCACCCCGCTACACGCGCTCGCCATGAACGATCCCGCCACCATCCGCCGCCTGTACGGCCGGCGTCAGGGCCACAAGTTGCGCGCCGGCCAATCCGATCTGGTCGAGGCGACGTTGCCCGCGCTGTCCGTGGCCGAGACAGGCGTGGTGGACGCGCCGACCCTGTTCGGCGACAACCGCGCGCTGCACCTGGAAATCGGCTTCGGCGCCGGCGAGCATCTGGCGGCGCAGGCGTCCGCGATGCCCGACGTGGGCTTCATCGGCTGCGAGCCGTTCCTGAACGGCGTGGTCGGCGCACTCGCCCACATCCGCGACCGGGCCCTGACGAACGTGCGGCTGCACATGGGCGACGCGCTGACGGTCATCGAACGCCTGCCGGACGCCAGCCTGTCGCGCGTCTACCTGCTCCACCCCGATCCCTGGCGAAAGGCCCGCCACGCCAAGCGCCGCATGGTCAACCACGGCCCCCTCGACGCGATCGCCGCCAAGCTGATGCCGGGCGGCGAATTCCGGCTGGGCACCGACGACCCGACCTATTGCCGCTGGGCGATGATGATAATGAACGCCCGCCGCGATTTCGCCTGGCAGGCCACCGGCCCCGGCGATTTCCTGCACCGTCCGCAAGACTGGCCGGAAACCCGCTACGAACGCAAGGCGCGACGGCAGGGGCACGAAGTTTGGTATTTCCGGTACGTGCGGCGCTAGGCTGCGGGTCCGTGCGTCATCGCAATGCCGGTTTGCCGGCGTGTCGGGACGCCGGCGGGCGATGTCATTCCCCGAAATCGTTTCGCACCTGCAGCGGAACGACCTCAGGCGGGCGGGTGTTTGACATGGCATGTCGTCCGCCCACATCCTCGCGTCCCATACCGCCCCGCCGCCGCCGCATTGGCCGGACGCGAGCCTCTTTCTCGATTTCGACGGGACTTTGGTCGATCTGGCGCCGACGCCCGATGCAGTCGTCGTCGACGACGCACTGGTCGCGTTGCTCCGCCGGCTGGGGCATGCGCTGCCGGGCCGCGTCGCCATCGTCAGCGGGCGTTCGCTGGCGCAGCTCGACGGGTTTTTCGGCGATGCGCTCGGCGATCTGGCGCTGGCGGGTAGTCACGGCGCCGAACTGCGGCTGCCGGGCGACACCCTTGACGCACCGGCCGCGGATGTACCCGACGGGCTGGACGCCGCGACGCGCGCGCTGGCCGCCTATGCGCGGACCAACGATCTGGTCTTCGAACGCAAGACGCTGGGCGCCGGGCTGCATTACCGCGAGACGCCGGGCGCGGAGGATGCCGCGCGCGCCTTCGCCGAACGCGTCGCGCACGATCACGCGCTCACGGTCCAGCACGGCAAGATGATGGTCGAGTTGCGCGCGCCCGGTGACAAGGGGCTGGCGGTCGACGCGTTGATGGCGACCGCGGCGATGGCCGGCACCCGCCCGTTGGTGTTCGGCGACGATCTGACGGACGAGGACGGCTTCGCCGCTGCCGCCGCGCATGGCGGCGCCGGCGTGCTGATCGGCGCGAGCCGCGCCACCGCGGCCGGCTTCGCGCTGCCCGACGTCGCCGCACTGCGTCGCTGGCTGGGGGCAATGGCATGACCGCCGATCTCGATCTCTGGCCGATCGGCAATTGTCAGGTATCGGCGCTGATCGATCGCACCGGCCGCTTCGTCTGGGGCTGCGTCCCGCGGATCGATGGCGATCCGGCGTTCTGCGCGTTGCTCGATCACGACGATCCAGCCACCGGCTTCTGGACGATCGAGCTGGAAGGCGGAACGAAGACGACGCAGCGCTATCGCCGCAACACCGCGGTGCTGGTGACCCGGCACGAGGATGCGGCGGGCAATGCGATCGAAGTCACAGATTTCGCGCCGCGGCTGGTGCGCAACGGCCGCACCTATCGCCCGACCGCCTTCGCCCGCATCGTCCGCCCGGTCGCGGGCAGCCCGCGCATCCGCACGCGCCTGCGCGTCGCGACCGATTGGGGCAAGCCCACGCCGACGACGCAAGGGACCAACCACATCCGTTTCCTGATGACGCAGCAGGCGCTGCGCCTGACGACGGACGCGCCGGTCGGCCGCATCGTCGAGGAACAATGGTTCCGGCTGGAACGCGCGCTGCACTTCTTCCTCGGTCCCGACGAAAGTTTCGCGGGTGTGCTCCACGAAGCGGTCGAGGCGATGCTGGACCGCACATTGGCCGAATGGCGGCAATGGGTGCGCAGCCTGGCCACCCCGCTGGAATGGCAAGGCGTCGTCATCCGCGCCGCGATCACGCTGAAATTGTGCCAGCACGAGGAAACCGGCGCGATCGTCGCGGCGATGACGACGTCCTTGCCCGAACATGCCGATTCCGGGCGCAATTGGGATTATCGCTACTGCTGGATTCGCGATGCGTATTACACGGTGCAGGCGCTCAACCGCCTCGGCGCGCTGGATGTCCTGGAGGGGTATCTGGAATATCTGCGCAACATCGTCGACGCGTCCGCCGGCGGCCATGTCCAGCCGCTGTACGGCGTCGGCGGCGAAGCCGTGCTGACCGAGCGGATCGAAACCGGCCTGCCCGGCTATCGCGGCATGGGGCCGGTGCGCGTCGGCAACCAGGCGTATGAACAGGTGCAGCACGACGCCTATGGCCAGATCGTCCTGTCCAACGTCCAGGCGTTCTTCGACGACCGGCTGTACCGCCGCGCCGGCACGGAGGATTTCCACGCATTGGAGCGCATCGGCGAACTGGCGTGGGCGGTGTATGACAAGCCCGATGCCGGCCTGTGGGAATTGCGCACCAAGGCGCATGTCCACACCTATTCCGCCGCGATGTGCTGGGCGGCGTGCGATCGCCTCGCCAACGCCGCCGACGCGCTGGGCTTCGACGAGCGCCGCGCCTTCTGGCAGGGCCGCGCCGACACCATGCGCACGCGGATCGAGGACGAGGCGTGGCGGCCGGAGACGCAGCGCATCTCCGCCACCTTTGGCGGCGACGATCTCGACGCCAGCCTGATCCAGCTGCTCGACCTGCGGTTCCTGACGCCCGACGATCCGCGGTTCCAGGGGACTTTGGTCGCGGTCGAAACGGGCCTGCGCCGCGGCAGCCACATGCTGCGCTATGCGACAGAGGACGATTTCGGCCTGCCTCACACCGCGTTCAACGTCTGCACCTTCTGGCTGATCGAGGCGCTGCACGCGACCGGCCGCGCCGACGACGCGCGCGCCCTGTTCGAGGAAATGGTCGCCAGGCGGACCTCCGCCGGCCTGCTGCCCGAGGATATCGATCCCAACAGCGGCGAATTGTGGGGCAATTATCCGCAGACCTATTCGCTGGTCGGCCTCATCAATTGCGCCGTCCTGCTCAGCAAACCGTGGAGCGCCGTGCGATGAGCCGCCTTGTCGTCATCTCCAACCGCGTACAGCCCGCCAACCAGGGCGCGAGCGGCAATCAGGGCGGGCTGGCCGTCGCGCTGCTCGCTGCCTTGCGCGACAAGGGCGGCATCTGGTTCGGCTGGTCGGGGGACACCATCGACCAGTTCACCGGCGCGATCGATTTCCAGCAGGGCGGCGGCATCACCACCGCGACCATCGACCTGGAGGAACAGGACCTCGACGAATATTACAACGGCTTCGCCAACCGGACATTGTGGCCGCTGTTCCATTACCGCATCGACCTGACCGAATTCGAACGCGAATTCGACAGCGGCTATGCCCGCGTCAATTGCCGCTTTGCGGAAACGGTGCTGCCGCTGATCGACGGCGACGACCTGATCTGGGTCCACGATTACCATCTGATCCCGCTGGGTGCGGAATTGCGCCGCCAGGGCCTGCGCAACCGCATCGGCTTCTTCCTCCACATCCCCTGGCCGCCCGCCGCGCTGCTGCAATCGCTCCCCGCCCATGCGCGGCTGGTCGAGGCGCTGTTCGCCTATGACGTCGTGGGTTTCCAGACGCAGGCGTGGCTCGACAATTTCCTCGACTATGCCGCCACCCACATGGGCGCGCAGCTGGGGGAGGACGGCCGCGTCACCATCGGGGATCGCACCACCGGAACCCGCACCACCCGGGCCATCGTCGCGCCGATCGGCATCGAGACCCGCGAGTTCGAGGACGCCGCCCGCTCCGACGAAGCCCGCTTCGCGCGCGAACGCATGTACATGTCCGCCACGGGGCGCAGCCTGATCGTCGGCGTCGACCGGCTCGATTATTCGAAGGGTCTGCGCGAACGTTTCCTGGGCTACGAACGCTTCCTCAGCGCCAATCCCAGTCGCCAGGGCCTGGTCTACATGCTCCAGATCGCGCCGCCCAGCCGCGAGAAGGTGAACACCTACCAGGAAATCCGCGCCGACCTGGACGAGATTTCGGGCCGGATCAACGGCGAGTTCGCCGATATCGACTGGGTGCCGATCCGCTACGTCAACAAGGGGTATCCGCGCCGCGAGCTGGCCGGCATCTACCGCGCCGCGCGCGTCGCGCTGGTCACGCCGCTGCGCGACGGCATGAACCTGGTCGCCAAGGAATATGTGGCGGCGCAGGACCCGCAAGACCCCGGCGTCCTGATCCTGTCCAGCTTCGCCGGCGCCGCCGCGCAGCTGACGCAGGCGGTGCTGGTCAACCCCTACAGTCCGGAGGACGTGGCCGACGCCATCGTCCAGGCGCTGGCCATGCCGCGCGAGGAACGCATCCGCCGCTGGCAGGCGCTGATCGACAATGTCCGCGCAGAGGACGTGATGTGGTGGTGCGCGCTGTTCCTCGACGCGCTCGAACGCGTCCCCGCCCCAGCCCCCGCCGCCGTCACCGAGGGGGGGGGGTAGCGGCCTCCACGATCGCGCGCGTCCGCGGCAGCGCCTCGGGCATGTCGTCGCGCAGGAACGCCAGCACCGCCTCGCGCACGTCGCAGCGCAGGTCGAACGCCACCGACGCATCGCGCGCCGTCACCAGCGCGCGCAGCTCGATCGCGTCCGCCTTCGCATCCGTCACCTGAAGGTTGAAGAATCGTCGGTCCCAGCGCGGATTGCCCTGCACGATCTCGGCCAGCTTCGCGCGCACCCGCGCCACGTCGGTCGCCGGGTCGACCTGCCAGAACACCGATCCCATCAGCTGGCTGGTCTCGCGCGTCCAATTCTGGAAACTGTCCTCCAGGAACTTCGACACCGGCACCACCAGCCGCCGTTCGTCCCACAATTTGATGACGACGAAGGTCAGCCGGATTTCCTCGACCCGCCCCCATTCGCCCTCGACGATCACCACGTCGTCCAGCCGGATCGGCTCGGTAAAGGCCATCTGGATGCCGGCGATCAGGTTCTTCAGCGCCGGCTGCGCGGCCGCACCCACCACCAGCCCCGCGATCCCCGCCGATGCCATCAGCGTGACGCCGACGGAGCGGATGCCCGGCACGCTCAACAGCATCAGGCACACGGTGACGAAGCCGATCGTGAAGCTGCCGATCCGCCCTAGGATCGCGGCGCGGGTGCGCTTGCGTCGCGCGCGCAGATTGTCCTCGACGGTGATGTCCGCGCGCAGCGTCACCACCTGCATCAGCGCGCGGAACGCCGCCAGCCCGGTCCACCCGATCAGCGCCGGCCCGATGAAGCCCATCGCCTGGTGGAACAGCGCGCGCAGATCGCCGTCCATCGGCAACCCGCGCACCGTAAACGCCACCGCCCCCGCCACCGCGACCCAGCGCAGCGGGCGATAGACTCGCGCCAGCACGATGCCGTCGGTCACGCTTCCGCTATGGCGCGTCGCTGCGCCCACGAGCCGCATCGCCACCGCATGCAACGCCAGCGCCACCAGCACCGCCACCGCGATCAGCCCGACGCACTCCGCCCAAACCCACTCTCCCGGCACCCGCCAGGGCAAAAGACCGATCAACCGCATGGGGGGTGCAACACGGGGGTTGGGGGTGGGGTTCCGATGGAGGAGCGGCGGCGGCGCGGCTGCCCGCGTTGGCGGCAGGTGGCGAGCGAGCCTTCCGCTTCAGGCCGTGCCGCCCGGCTGGCGAGTAGCGGGAGGTTGTATGCGACGGCTGCCATCGTGAACTCCTCGCTGGCTCCTGCTAGTCCGCGGAGCTTCAAAGTTTGGAGCTTCGGGTTGCGTTTGACGTGGCCGAACACGCGTTCAACGCGCTTTCGCTGCTGCCTCGCGCGGGTGTAGGCGTGGATTCCGGCAAGCGCCCGGACCTGGTCGCGGGCGTCCTCGTCGACGAGGCGGGTCACGGCGCGCTGCTTCCGTTTTCGATAATGCGCTGGTTCACCGAAGCCGTTCGCCTCGGCCGCATCGAAGTGGCCGGCACGAATATTGACCTGTATCGCTCGTGGGTGTGCTGCTGGGCCTGTTCGTCGCGCCGGGCTTCTTCGCACTGTCCGCGTTCGTCGGCGCGGGGTTGATGTTCGCCGGCGCAACGGGCTGGTGCGGGATGGCCAGCCTGCTGCGGATCATGCCGTGGAACCGGCGCGCGGCCGCGTGAGGCTGCGATGTCCGTCGCGGCCATCCTCGCCACGCTCGCCTCGCAGGCGGTCCGCCTCGCCTCCACGGGCGACGGCGCGCGCTCGATCGGCGCACGGACCCGCGGGTTGCCGGGATCGGCGACGCCGGGCCAGCGGGCCGGCAATGCCGGGGACCCGCTGCCCTGTGCCGCGAAGTGCGCCGCCAATCTCAGCGCGATCCAGCTGCGGACCTTCGGCGGCAGTCTGGCCGTGAGCGTTCTGAAAGCGCGTCAGTCGAACACGATCGTCTGCCGGCCGTTCAGCAGGACGCGGTGATCGACCTGCCAGCGCACCGCGCGGGCCAGCACGGAGCATTCCACTTCTTCGCCGATCGTGACCAGATCCTCGGCAGAGCGCGCATGGCTGACGCGGCGCGTTTCCTGTTCGATGATCGGGCCTTCGTCCAGGTCAGTGGTCACGTAATGCGCGGTCGCTCCGATGATCTTCACGCCGCGCGCGTGCGCCTGATGATAGGGTTTGGCGCCCTTGAAACTGGGTAGGAAGCTGTGGTGGATGTTGATGCAGCGGCCCGACAGCGCCGCGCACAACCGTGGCGACAGGATCTGCATGTAGCGCGCAAGCACGACGAGATCGACGTCGAGGGCACCCAGCAGCGCGACGATCCGGTCTTCCTGCTGCGCCTTGCTGTCCTTCGTCACCGGCAGGTGGTGATACGCAAGGCCGTGCCATTCGGTGATCGCGCGCATGTCGTCATGGTTCGATACCACCGCGACGATTTCCACGGGCAGGTGCCCGCTGCGCCAGCGGTGCAGCAGGTCGTGCAGGCAATGACCGAACTTCGAAACCATGATGAGGACGCGGGGGCGGACCGCGCAATCGTACACCCTGGCCTCCATCGCGAATTCGGCGGCGATCGGTGCGATGTCGGCGTGCAGGCCGGCCAGCGTTGGCGGAGCGTCGCCCTCCGCGACGAACATCACGCGCATGAAGAACGTGCCGCTGCCGGCGTCCTGATGCTGGTGCGCCTCGACGATCGAACATTCCCGCGCCGCAAGCAGGGTGGTCACGGCGGCGACGATCCCGCGGCGATCGGGGCAGCGGATCGTCAGGACATAGGTCGGCGGCATCGATCGGCATCCCCAGTTCGGAATTCGAGGGTCGCGTCGGCGAACCACAGGTCCAGATGCCGGGCGTAGCTCGCATCGGCGTAGATATGGAAGACGTCTTCGTCGGACGGCCGGTCGACCACGACGAAGACCTGCGCGAGTGCCGACTGCGCAGCGCCCCCGCAGCGGAAATTCAAGCTCCTCGCGCTGGCCGCACCCCAGGCAAGCGATCCACGGCCTGGCTTGGCCCTCAATGCGCGACGCCGGGCACTTGCGAGCCGGGGCGCGGTCGTGTTCCGGCAGGATATCGGGCCGGATGGAGGCGCGCCGCGAGCGCGACATGCCGTCGACGCAGGCGCGCAGACGGCCGCGCGCATTTATGCAACGATCCGTGCCGGTCATTGTGTTGGATCGGCAGGGTAAAGCCGGGCATGACCGCGGGCATGGCTGCTATGGCGCGCGTTCCAAGATCGTTTCCGTTCGTCGACCCGTTCCTGCTGTGGCTGATCGGGGCGGTAGCCGCGGCGTCGTTGCTGCCGGCGCGCGGCGCGGCGGCGGTGGGCGTGGACGCGCTTGCCGATATCGCCATCGCACTGCTGTTCTTTCTCCACGGTGCCCGGCTGTCGCGCGCCGCGATCGTGCAGGGGATCGGCAATTTCCGGCTTCACGCGCTGACGCTGGGGTCCACCTATGTGCTGTTCCCCGCCATCGGCTTGGCCCTCGTCGCGGTGCTCGCCCGCGCCGTGCCGGGATGGATCGATCCGCTGCTGCTGTCGGGATTGCTCTATCTCACCCTGCTTCCGTCGACCGTCCAGTCGTCGATCGCCTTCACCGCGATGGCGCGGGGCAATGTGGCGGCTGCGGTGTGCAGTGCGTCGCTGTCCAACGTCGTCGGCATCGTGCTCACCCCGTTGCTGGTCGCGCTCTTCCTGAACATCGGCGGGGGCGGCGGCGGGGGCGGCGGCGGGGCGTCGACCGGGCGTGCCGTCGGCGCGATCGGCCTGCAGTTGCTCCTGCCGTTTCTCGCCGGTCATGCCCTGCGCCCGGTGATCGGCGGCGTCATCGACCGCAACAAGCGCATCCTGATGCCGGTCGATCGCGGGTCGATCCTGCTGGTCGTGTATTCCGCGTTCAGCGCGGCGGTGGTCGGCGGGATCTGGAGCAGGGTGGGCGCCGCCGATCTGGTCGTCCTGCTCGTCCTGTGTGTCATCGTGCTGGGCGTCGTCATGGCGGTGAACGTCGCCGTCGCCCGCCTGGCGGGATTGCCGCGCGCGGATGCCATCGCGCTGCTGTTCTGCGGATCGAAGAAGAGCCTGGTGTCCGGCGTGCCGATGGCGGGCGCGCTGTTCCCCTCGGCGCAGGTCGGGCTGATACTCCTGCCGCTGATGATCTTTCATCAGCTCCAGCTGTTCGTCTGCGCCGCCCTCGCCGCGCGTTTCGCACGGTCGCACGAAGCCTCCGCCGATCCCGCCGTGCCACGCACGCCGGACGCGATCGCGGCGGCCGCCGATGCGCGCGGCCTGTCGATACCCGCCGCCTGCATGCCCGGCGTCGTCGCCAATCTCGCCATCCTCGATCACCACGCCGCCACGCTGCGCGCACCTCCGCCGCCACCGCCCCCGCCGCCCTTGGGCGCCGCGGCGTGACGCACGCGCTGGACATCGCCGCCGCCGTCCGCTCCGGCCGGATCACCGCGCGCGCGGTCCTCGACGACCATCTGTCCGCGCTCGCCGCCGACGGCGATCGCCTGTGCGCGGTGACGCGCCTGCTGGGCGACCGCGCGCACGAAGACGCCGCGCTGGTCGATCGGGCGATTGCCGAAGGCCGCGATCCAGGCCCGCTGGCGGGCGTACCTTACGGGGTCAAGGACCTGTTCGACGTCGCTGGGCTACCCACCAGCGCCGGATCGACGCTCTATGCCGATGCCCCGCCCGCGGTGCGCGACGCGCAAGCCGTCGAGCGGCTGCGCGCGGCCGGCGCGGTGCTGGTCGCGACGCTCAACATGGACGAATTCGCGTATGGCTTCGCGACGATCAACGCCCGCCACGGCACCACCCGCAATCCGCATGACGAAAGCCGCATCGCCGGCGGATCGTCGGGCGGGTCCGCAGCGATCGTCGCCGCCGGGCTGCTGCCGTTCTCGCTGGGGTCGGACACCAACGGATCGATCCGCGTGCCGTGCGCGCTCACCGGGCTCTACGGCCTGAAGCCCACCCACGGCGCCCTGCCGATGGACGGCGTGTTTCCCTTCGCCGAAAGCTTCGACGACATCGGCCCGATGGCACGGTCGCTCGCCGATCTGGTCGCGGTCTGG
>DASTLZ010000019.1:0-7674 GCA_035714425.1 Sphingomonas sp. | reverse complement strand
GTTCTCGCCATAGCGGCCGTCGGTCGGGCGGCGGCACGGCTGCACGAAGGCGGCGTTCCAGGGCTTGGGCCCCAGCGCGCGCAGCGTCGTGGCGGGGTGGAACGTGCCCGCCCCCATTTCCATGTCATAGGGTTGCAAGATCACGCATCCGTTCGCGCTCCAATAATCATGGAGGGTCAGGATCATCCGCTGGAAGGACATCGTCGTCACGGGGCGGGGCTTTGGCGGAAGCATCCGGGGCGGTCAAGCAACGCCCGTGGCGCGCGACGGCCAGGACCGCTATCGACCGTGCGACTGGAGTTTTTCGGGATGACGATGATCGTGAAATCGACGCTGACCGCCCTGGCCCTGCTGCTGGCCCTGCCCGCCTGCGCGAAGCCCGCGCCCGCCCCTGCACCTAATCCTAAGGCGTCACGCGCCGCGAACGATGCCGATCCGGCTTTGTGGGTGGTGCGCGATGCGGATACGACCGTGTATCTGTTCGGGACCATCCACGTCCTGAAACCCGGCATGACGTGGTTCGACGAAGCGGTGAAGGCCGCGTTCGACCGGTCGGACGAAGTGGTGCTGGAACTGGTGATGCCCGACGAGAAGGCGATGCAGGCGCTGGTGATGGCGAACGGCGCCAACACGAGTGCGCAGACGCTGACCGAGCAATTGCCCGCCGACAAGCGCGCCGCCTATGCCAAGGCGGTGATGAGCCTGGGCCTGCCCGCCGACGCGTTCGATCGGATGCGGCCGTGGCTGGCGGCGAGCAGCCTGTCGGTGATGCCGCTGTCCAAACTGGGCTATGATGCCGCCAACGGCCCGGAAAAGGTGATAACCGATGCCGCCAAGGCCGCGGGCAAGCCCGTCCTCGGGCTGGAAACCGCGGAACAGCAGATCGGCTATTTCGCCGGGCTGTCGAAACCGGCGGAGATCCAGTTCCTGACATCGACGGTCGACGAATTGCCGACTTTGCCCAAGCAGATGGCGACGATGGTCGACGATTGGGCACGGGGGAAGCCGGAGGCGCTGGCCGCGCTGCTCAACGACAATCTGAAGGATTCGCCCGAAGTCGCGCGCGTGCTGCTGACCGAGCGCAACGCGCGCTGGGCGAAATGGGTGGAGGCGCGCATGGCCAAGCCGGGCGTCGTGTTCGTCGCGGTGGGCGCCGGGCATCTGGCGGGATCGCAGAGCGTGCTGGCCGATCTGGCGCGTGCGGGCGTGAAGGCGCAGCGGGTCGCCTATTGATGTGGGACCCGGGGGCCCCGGTTGTCACGCGGGCCGCCCTGCGCTATGCGCGCCCGCTCCCGTTCATGGTCATCCCTGGAGGCGTGGCGGGAAGATGATACTCGCATTTCGGAGATTACCATGAGCGACCAATTGACGCTCGCTGCCGAGACGCGTGACCGGGTTGGCAAGGGAGCCTCCCGGGCGCTGCGTCGTGATGGCCGCGTGCCTGCCGTGATCTACGGCCAGAATCAGGAACCGCTGTCGGTTCATCTGGAAGAAAAGGCGCTGAACAAGGCGCTGTCGACCGGGCATTTCATGAACACCGTGGTGACGGTCGCGGGCATCCGCACCCTGCCGAAGGACGTCGCGTTCCATCCGGTGACCGAACGCCCGCTGCACGTCGATTTCCTGCGCATCAGCGAACATTCGACCGTCACCGTTGCGGTGCCCGTTGTGTTCACCGACGAGGATGACGCCCCCGGTATCAAGACCGGCAACGGCGTGCTGAACGTCGTGCTGCACGAGATCGAGATCGTCGTCGATGCATCCGACATCCCCAGCCAAATCACGATCTCTCTCAAGGGTCGCGAGATCGGCGATTCGCTGCATCTGTCCGACGCGAACCTGCCCGCGGGTGCCAAGGCATCGCAGGACGGCGACTTCACCATCGCCACGATCGTGCCGCCGACCGTGCCGACCGCCGCCGACGATCAGGCCGATGCCGAGATCGCCGAAGCGCAGGCCGCAGAATCGGCCAGCGAAGGCGAAGATACCGCCGAGGGTTGAACCCTTTCGCGCGTGGGATACCGTTCGTGACGGGCGGAGGAGCGATCCTCCGCCCGTTTGCGTGTTCGGCATTTGCGCGGCTGGCGCATCAGTTTCAGGAGCAAGACCGTGCAAATCTGGGCCGGACTCGGCAATCCCGGCGCACAATATGCGCTTCATCGCCACAATGTCGGCTTCATGGCGATGGACACCATCGCCGAAGTTTACGACTTCGCCGGCGTCCGCAAGCAATTCCAGGGCTGGACCCAGGAAGGGCGGATCGGCGCGCACAAGGTGCTGCTGCTGAAACCCGCGACCTTCATGAACGACAGCGGGCGGGCGATCGCCGAAGCGCTGCGTTTCTACAAACTGGGCGTCGAGGCACTCACGGTGTTCCACGACGAACTCGATCTGGCGCCGTTCAAGGTGAAGGTGAAGACCGGCGGCGGCACCGCAGGGCACAACGGCCTGCGCTCCACCGACCAGCATCTCGGCCCCGAATTCCGGCGGGTGCGCATCGGCATCGGCCATCCCGGCCACAAGGACCGGGTGACCGGCCATGTCCTGGGCAATTACGCGAAGGCGGAAATGGACGACCTCGCCGATCTGCTCGGCGCGCTGGCGGCGGAGGCGCCGCGGCTGGCGGACGGCGACGACGCGCGGTTCATGAACGAAGTGGCATTGCGGACGCAGGCCTGAAGACCGGGGCAGGCTTGAAGCTGAGCGCGGGGCGTGCTTCGTGCCGTGAATGACCATCCGCCCCCTGTTCGTCACCCAGCTTTACGACGCGATGCTCGATGACGCCGATCTGCTGGCGGAACTGGAGGCGTCGGTGCGCGGGTTGGCGCAGGACGACGGCGCGGGGCGGCGATGGTGCAAGGCGCACGGCTATCGCGGCTATACCAGCTACGCGTCGCTCAACGACCTGCCGCAGCGCGACCCTGCCTTCGCCGATCTGAAGCGCGTGCTGGACCGCCACGTCGCACGCTTCGCCGATGCGTGCGGGTTCGATCTGGGCGGGCGCAAGCTTAAGCTGGACAGCCTGTGGGCGAACCTGTTGCGGCCGGGCGGCCACCACGGCGCCCATATCCATCCGCACAGCGTCATCTCCGGCACCGTGTATATCGTCGTTCCCGAAGGCGCAGGCGCGTTGAAGCTGGAAGACCCCCGGCTACCGATGCTGATGGCCGCTCCCCCGCGCCGCACCGATGCGCCCGAGGCGTTGCAGACGTTCGCGACGGTGGCGCCGATCGCGGGCACGCTGCTGTTGTGGGAAAGCTGGCTGCGCCATGAAGTGACCCCGCATGGCGGCAAGGGCGAGCGAATCAGCGTCAGTTTTAATTATCGTTGGGGCTGACCCAAGGGTTGCGATCACGCCATTGTGAAATCATGGCCACGATATGATGATGCAGGATAGGATGACATGGACCGGCAGGTCGCCGACCATGATCGCATCGCAACCGCATGCGCAAATCTGGTCGCCTTTAGGCGCAGCGGCGCGGGCGCTGCCGATCGGGGTCGCACTCCACGGACAGGAGGCGCCTTTCAAACGGGCGTGCGGCTGGCCAAGCGGCGGTGGCTACCGTAAGGGGCGGCGCTTTAGTTTAGCCAAGGGCATGACATGGGTTTCCGCTGCGGCATCGTCGGACTGCCGAACGTCGGCAAGTCGACTCTCTTCAACGCGCTGACGCAGACCGCTGCGGCGCAGGCGGCGAATTATCCGTTCTGCACGATCGAGCCGAACGTCGGCAACGTCGCGGTGCCGGACGAACGGCTGGAGGCGTTGGCCGCCATCGCCGGATCGGCCAAGATCATCGAGACGCAATTGGCCTTCGTCGACATCGCCGGGCTGGTCCGCGGTGCGTCCAAGGGTGAAGGACTGGGCAACCAGTTCCTGGGCAACATCCGTGAAGTCGACGCGATCGTCCACGTCCTGCGCTGTTTCGAGGATGGCGACGTGACCCATGTCGAAGGGAAGGTCGATCCGATCGCCGACGCGGAAACCGTCGAGACCGAATTGATGCTGGCCGACCTCGAAAGCCTGGAAAAGCGCGTCCCCAATCTGGTGAAGAAGGGGCAGCAAGGCGACAAGGAGGCCAAGATCGGCGCTGCCGTGCTGGGCCAGGCCCTGGAATTGCTGCGCGAGGGGCGGCCGGCGCGGCTGACGGTGCCGAAGGACGAAGAAGAGGCGCGGGTCTTCGCGCAGGCGCAATTGCTGACCGCCAAGCCCGTGCTGTACGTGTGCAACGTCGACGAAGGCCATGCAGCGCAGGGTAACGATTTCTCCGCGCGGGTGTTCGAAAAGGCGAAGGCAGAAGGCGCGCAGGCGGTGGTGGTCTCCGCTGCGATCGAAGCCGAGATCGCGACGATGGCGCCGGAGGATCGCGCCGAGTTCCTCAACGACCTGGGCCTGTCGGAAACCGGGCTGACCCGCGTGATCCGCGCCGGCTATACCCTGTTGAACCTGCTGACGTTCTTCACCGTCGGCCCCAAGGAAGCGCGTGCCTGGACGGTCTACAAGGGCGCGCGGGCACCGCAGGCGGCGGGCGAAATCCACACCGATTTCGAACGCGGCTTCATCCGCGCGGAGACGACCGCTTACGCCGATTACATCGCCTGCAAGGGCGAAGCCGGCGCGCGCGATGCGGGCAAGCTGCGCCAGGAAGGCAAGGAGTATGTCGTTCATGACGGCGACGTGATGCTGTTCCGCTTCAACGTCTGAGGATAGCCCCACAAAAGGGCTTTATTCTCAGTGTCTTGCGTGACCCCGGCGTTAACCTCGTCTTTCGACCTTGGCGCTAAATCAGGGACATGAACAACGCGTCCCACACCACCAGCGCCGCCGCCCGCACCGCAGGCTGGGTCGAGCGCGCCGAGCGGCAGGCCGCAGGATATATCGCAACGATCTCCGGCCCCACCATCCGCACGTTCGACACCCGTGTCATCAACCGCTCGGCCAGTGGCATGCTGATCGATCTGGGCGAGGATTTGCAGATCGGCGACGTCGTCACCGCCATGCTGCCCGATCGCAAGAGCCAGTTCTGCCAAGTGGTGCGCCTGCGCGACCGCACTGCGGGCCTGCGCTTCATCTGATCGGCCTTTCGCGCGTGCCGGCCCGCGGGTAAGGCCGGTCGCATCCGACGCTGAGGTGCGACGACGATGCGCAAGACGATGGCTTTCCTGTTTGCGCTGACGCTGGGCGCGTGCGCCTACCCCTATACGCCCCCTGCCCTTGCGCCGATCGCGGTCGCGCCCCGTGGAATGGTGACAGCCACGGCGATGGTCAGCGACCGGGCGCCGGTCACCTTCCTGATATCGATCGATGGCTTTCGCCCCGATTATCTCGATCGCGGGGTGACGCCGGTGCTGTCGCGGCTGGCGCGCGAGGGAGTGACGGGGCCGATGCGGCCGTCGTTCCCGACCAAGACCTTTCCCAATCACTGGACGCTCGTGACGGGCATGGTGCCCGATCGGCACGGCATCGTCGGCAATACGATGACCGATCCGGCGCGGCCGGGCGAAACCTTTACGATGGCGACCGACGATCCGTTCTGGTGGAACGCCGCGGAGCCGATCTGGGCGACCGCCGAGCGCGCCGGCATCCGCACCGCGACGATGCTGTGGCCCGGCTCCAACGTCGCCTGGGGTTCGTCGGCCAAACCGGACGGGCACGGCATCACAGCGGGCGGGATCCGGCCGCAGGATTGGGCGCAGTTCAATGCCAATCTGACCGCACGCCAGCGCGTCGACACCGCGATCGACTGGCTGCGGCGGCCCGCGGCAACGCGTCCCCGGCTGGTGACGCTGTATTTCGACACGGTCGACTCCGCCGGGCATGACGCCGGCCCGGACGGGCCGTCGACCACCGCTGCGGTCGCCGATGCCGACGCCAGCATCGGCGCGCTGGTCGATGGCCTGGCCGCGCTAGGCCAGCCGGCCAATCTGGTCGTCGTCGCCGATCACGGCATGGCGGCATCGGCGAGCACGCGCACGATCCCGCTGGACCGCATCGCCCCGTCGGCCGACTACCGCGTGATCGAAAGCGGACCTTATGTGTCGCTGATCCCGACGCAGGGCCGCGAAGCGGCAGTGACGCGCGCGCTGATCGAGACGCCGCACCCGCACATGCGATGCTGGCCCCGGCAGGCGATCCCTGCTCGCCTGCGCTACGGCGCCAATCCGCGTGTCCCGCCGATCCTGTGCCTGGCCGACGACGGATGGCTGATCGCGAAGACCACGCCAGCCGCCCCGTTCGCGCGCGGCGATCATGGCTATGACAATCAGGCGACCGACATGCGGGCGCTCTTCGTCGCCAACGGGCCGGCATTTCGCCCCGGCACACGCATCGGCACGTTCGACAATGTGGCGGTGGCGCCGCTGTTGCGCGATCTGCTCGGGCTGCCGCCCGGACAGGGACTGGACGGAACCGACGCGCCGTTTCGCGCCGCGATGACACGATAGAATCGGGCACATGCAATATTTCGAGGATCTGGTCGTCGGGGCAAAAGCGGCCTTCGGTTCCTACCGCGTCGACCGTGACGAAGTCGTCGCCTTCGCGCAGAAATACGATCCGCAGCCGTTCCACCTTTGGGACGAAGCGGCAGCGAAGACCCATTTCGGGCGGCTCTGCGCCAGTGGCTGGCACACCTGCGCGATGACGATGGCGATGCTGGTCGCCGATCTGACGGAGAATGCGCAGGCGGGCCTGGGCTCGCCGGGCATGGACGAACTGCGCTGGCTCAAGCCGGTGTATCCCGGCGATACCTTGCGCTGCGAAAGCGAAGTTCTGGAAAAACGCGTGTCGGCCAGCCGGCCCGAAATGGGCATCTTCAAGAGCCGCATGACCGTGTTCAACCAGCACGACGTCCCGGTGATGACGATGATCTCGAACGGCCTGATCGCGACGCGCCCGGGGGCATAGCGTCAGGCTTCGCGGTGGGGCGCCGGTGTACGGCTGCGCACCGCGTCGCCGGTGGGGCGAGCCGCGACCTGATCGACCATGCGCAAGGTGTCGAGCCAGAACGGCGCGAGTTTCGGCGCGCCGGCCTGCTCGACGCCGATGACGAAAGCCTGGGCGGTGCGGTGGGTGGCGCCGTCCGCGTCGCGGTGCGCCATGCCGACATGGACGATCGGCACCAGCAATTCGCGCCTGCCCGCCCCCTGCCCCGCCGTCAGGGTCGGCAGATCGTCGATCGATGCGGAAGCGACGGCACGGATCACGCGCGACTCACCGGGCGCGAGCGCGAACGCCGGCAGGATCGCGCGCCCGGCCGGCTGCTCCGCCCCGGCCGCGAGATCGGCGCCCTGCCCCGGTCCCGCACCAAGCAAGGCGATCACGGGACGGATGTCTTCGGCCGCCGCGTCGCCGACGTTGGTGATGGTGATCTCGCAATCCGCCACCGCGGTGACCAGGTTCAACCCGGCGCGAACGGGGCGCAGCGCGATGGTCAGCCACGCCTGCCGGACGGGCTCGGGCTCGGCTGCAGCGGGCTGGGCGACATCTTTCGCGGCTGGGGCTTGCGCACGACGGTTGCGATGGCGCCAGACGAGCCCGACCACCAGCGCGAGTGCTGCAAGCCCTGCGAGCCGCCCGAACCAATCGGTGCGGGGGGCCGGACGCGGTGCGACCGGCGGCAGAGCTATCGCCGATGGCGTCGCATCTGGCTGAGGCACGAGCGCAGGCTGGGCGGCGGG
>DASTLZ010000018.1:0-2741 GCA_035714425.1 Sphingomonas sp. | reverse complement strand
TTCTCGCCGACGACGGTGTCGCCGTTGGCGGAGATGATGCCGACCTGGGCGATCTCCTTGGTGCCGGAAACCGGCTTCGAACGCGCCTTCACGTCCTCGACGACCTTGATGACGGCAAGGTCGATGCCGCGCTTCAGGTCCATCGGGTTCATGCCGGCGGCGACCGACTTCATGCCCTCGCGGACGATCGCCTGCGCCAGGACCGTTGCGGTCGTGGTGCCGTCACCGGCGACGTCGTTGGTCTTCGACGCCACTTCGCGCAGCATCTGCGCGCCCATGTTCTCGAACTTGTCCTTCAGTTCGATTTCCTTGGCGACGGTGACGCCGTCCTTGGTGATGCGCGGCGCACCGAAGCTCTTGTCGATCACGACGTTGCGGCCCTTGGGGCCCAACGTCACCTTCACCGCGTCGGCGAGGATGTCGACGCCGCGCAGAATGCGCTCGCGCGCGTCGCGGCTGAATTTCACGTCCTTGGCTGCCATGTGGCGTTTCCTTCTAAGGTCGTCACCCCGGCAAACGCCTGGGGTGTTTCAGGTTCAGGGAAGCCCCGGATTACCGGGGCGACGGGAAAAGGATTAGCCGACGATCCCCAGGATGTCGGATTCCTTCATGATGAGCAGGTCTTCGCCGTTCACCTTCACTTCGGTGCCGGACCATTTGCCGAACAGGATCTTGTCGCCGGCCTTCACCTCCAACGGGTGGACCTCGCCTGCTTCGTTGCGGGCGCCGGTGCCAGCGGCGACGACTTCGCCTTCCTGCGGCTTTTCCTTGGCGGTGTCGGGAATGATGATCCCGCCGGCCGTCTTCTCTTCTGCCTCTACGCGGCGAACGAGAACGCGGTCGTGCAACGGACGAAAGTTCATTGCTGATCCCTCTTTTCAGTGGATGTGACAGTTTTCTGGCACTCAGGGTTCCCGAGTGCCAACACCCGCCATATGTGCCTCTGCCCCAGGCCCGTCAATGGCGCAGGGAGCGATTTTTTCGTGAATGCCGGGCCGGCACCGCCCGCGAAACGCGCTCTTTCGCGCGTTTTCGAACAGCCTCTACGCGCCCACCAACCCCAGGGGCTCGCGCGCCCGCCACCGCGACACCAGCATCGCCGTCACCGCCGCCAGCCCGAGTGCCAGCCCGATCCATACGCCGACGCCCGCCATCCCGAGCTGGAAAGCGAAGAACACGGCACTGCCCAGCCCGACACCCCAATAACCGAACAGCGCCACGACCATCGGCACGCGCGTGTCCTGCAACCCGCGCAACGCGCCCGCCGCCACGGCCTGCGCCCCGTCGAACAGCTGGAACGCCGCGCCCACCGCCAGATATCGCACCGCCAGCGCGACGACCACGGCATTCGCCGCGGCATCGACGTCCAGGTAGATGCCCACGAACAGCCGCGGCGCGATCAGCATCAGCGATGCGGTGAACGCCATCGCCGCGGTGCCGGACGCGATCGCCACCCATCCGGCGCGCCCGATCCACGCCCGGTCGCCGGCGCCGTACGCCAGCCCGACCCGGATCGTCGCCGCCTGCGCGATGCCATAGGGGATCTGGAACGCGATCGACGCGATGTTCAGCGCGACCGCATGCGCCGCCACCGCTTCCACCCCGATCAGGCCCATCAACAGCCCGGCACCGCCGAACAGCCCGCCTTCGAACGTCACCGCGAATGCGATGGGCAGGCCGACGGTCAGGATGCGGCGCATCCGCGGCCATTCCGGCCGCCACCACCGGCCGAACAGGCGATAGCGGCGCAGCTTGCGATCGAACGCCAGGATCGCGGCATAGGCCAGCGCCATCGCCGTCATCGTCACCAGGCTGCTCAGCGCCGATCCTTCCAGGCCCATTGCCGGAAAACCCCAATGCCCGAAAACGAACAGCCAATTGGTCGCGATGGCCAGCGCCAGCGCCAACGCCGTGACGATCAGGGTCCAGCCCGGCCGCCCCAGCGCCGCCGCCGTGCTGCGCATCGCACCCGCCAGAATGCCGGGGATCAACGCAAAGGCCACGATATCCAGGAACGCACCCGCCCGCCGCGCCACCACAGGGTCCTGCCCCGCGAAGCGCAGCACGGTTTCGCCGTGGAGCAGCAGGGCCAGCGCGGGCAGCGTGACGAACACCGACAGCCACATCGCCATGCGGAACGTCCGCCGCACTTCGCGCACCGCATGCGCGCGGCGGCCCAGTTCGGCGGCGATGATCGGCGCGCCCGCCGACACCATGCTGACGAGGGACCACATCATCAGGCTGAACAGGAACACGCCCAGCGTGGCGGCGGCGAATTCCACGGTGCCCAGCCGCGCGACGAAGATCGTGTCGACGGCATAGACCGCCATCTGCAACAGATTGGCCGACACCAGCGGCGCGGCCAGCGCCACCAGCGCACCGAACTCCACCCGCGCCAGCGCACGCCGTGATGTCGGCTGGGCCGGGGCGATCGTCGTGGTGAAAATGGCAGGGGTCACGCGTGCGCCTTACCGGCGAAACCGCGCCAATGCACGCCCACCTGCCTCGCGCAGGCAGGATTGCATTGCTGGACCCTCGCACTTGCCGCTATCGTCGGGTCCAGCCGGCGGGCGTCGGCTGCATGGAGATGCGTGTGAAGCTGGTACGCGGTGCTTGGAAACTGCTGGTCGCGATCAAGGATGGCTTGGTCCTGTTGGCGATGCTGCTGTTCTTCGGACTCCTGTTCGCGGCGTTGTCGCACCGGCCGGGCAAGACCGCGGTCGGCGACGGCGCGCTGGTGC
>DASTLZ010000017.1:0-2558 GCA_035714425.1 Sphingomonas sp. | reverse complement strand
GCCGAGATGCCCAGCCGACGCGACACGCCAACCACCGTCGCGCCTGGCTCGTCGCATTGCGCCAGCACTGCCGCGCGCTCCTCGTCCGAATACCGTCGGCGCCGCTCGACTCGGGTGATGACCTCCATGCGCCCCATCCGCACTCGCCTTACAGAGTGCGAAAGGACACTCCCAAGAGCCGATGGCCTCGCGCAGCAGACGCGCGCCAGCAACACGCGTCAGGCCCGACGCTTACGATGAGACTGGCCGAGATGCCCAGCCGACGCGACACGCCAACCACCGTCGCGCCTGGCTCGTCGCATTGCCGACCGCCAGATTGCTCCAGACCAGCATGAACGCCGCCGCGAGCGCGACTGCCGCACCCGCGCGATAGGCGCCGTCGTGCAACTTAGCGGCCCGTTCGAAGACGAGCCCGGTCGTGAGCATCAGCAGGCCGGCCAACACGAAATCGGCCAAGCTCCAATGCACCTCATCGGTGAAGCGCATCGCGATTAGCGGCAAAAGCAGCAGCGCGAGACATAGGCTCCACACCGCAATTCGCACGAACTTTACCGCAGGTGCGCCGAATTCCGTCATGATCCTCCCTCGCGAACTGAAATGCCAATGACCCGATCTCAATGGATCAGCCTGCACGCGCCGACAACCCGGCCCGCTATCGGGCTGTCAACGTGAAGTCGATCTTGATGCTGACCCACGCCCCGAGCACGGGGCGGCCGTCGATCCTGGGCGGGCGGATACGGAATTGCCACGCCGCCTCGCGCATCGCGCGCGCCAGACCGGAGCCGACCGGCGACTCGCCCAGGGACCGGCAATTCTCCACGCGGTTGTCGTCGATCGTCTTGCAGGCGATCAGCGCCCAGCTGCCCGTTGGTGGTGGACCGCTGCGCAGATAGCCGTTCAACTCGGCATCCGTCGGCCGACGAAACCATTCCGCCTTGTACAGCTTCGCACCGCCGGGTCCCGCGCCCGGGCCATAAGCCGCCAGGCTGTCGCCTGCGCCTTCGTCCGCACCTGTGCCGCCGCCAGAGCCCGCATCCGCCTCACGCGTTGGCAATTTGCTGATGTCGGAAGCCGCATACAGCGCCTTGTCGCCGAACAGCGCGAGGGGGGCTTCGTCCGCGGGCGGGGCAGGCACCGGCGTCGTCGGCGCAGCGCGAGGCGCGCCGCCGCGGCTGGCGGCCTTGGATGCGCGTGCCACCTTCACCACGGCGGCGCGGGGCGCTTGCTTGTCGCCGGTGGCATTGAAGGTGACGAGCGAGGGGTCGCTGTCCGGCAAGCGGATCGGCGAAGGCCCGAGTTTGAGCAACAACAGCAGGATCAGCAGGTGCGCCGCGATCGTCAACGCAAACGACGTCACGCGGCGACGCTTGCTCGCCGGGTTCTGAAACGCAGACCGCATGGCGCCTGCGCCTAGGGAATGCACGCAGGGGCGGCAATGGCTTTGCGCGTCATCCGCCCGTCATCTATCCACGAAGTCGTGACAAAAAGAGGTGCCGCCATGACTGCCGCGAACGATTGGACCGGCCGGGTGGGGGATGTCTGGGCCCAGGAATGGCGCAGCACCGATCGCAGCTTCGCAGCCCTGGACACGATCTTGCACGCCGCGATCGTCGACGCCGCTCCGCGGCACGCGTTCAGCGCGCTCGATATCGGTTGCGGCGCTGGCGGCACGTCGATCGCCCTGGCCGACGCCCGCGATGACGGAGTCGTGGTTGGAGTCGACCTGTCAGTGGCGCTGGTCGAGGCCGCTCGACAGCGTGCAGGCGTGCGGGACAACCTGCATTTCGTCGTCGACGATGCCGTCGCATATGCGGCGAAAGCGGTGCCGGTGGACCTGATCGTCTCGCGCCACGGCGTGATGTTCTTCGCCGATCCCGTCGCCGCATTCGCCGTATTGGCACGGCGAAGCAGGGCCGGCGCGCGGCTGGTGTTCAGCTGCTTTGCTGAGCGGGCCGCCAATCCGTGGTCGACGATCCTGGCCCCTGCCCCGGAGGCAAGCGGCTACGCGCCTGGCCCCTTTGCCTTCGCCGATCCGGATTTCGTCGCCGCCACGCTTGCCGCGGCAGGCTGGCGCGATACCAAGCCGCAGCGTGTCCCCTTTGCCTATCGCGTGGGAGCGGGGGCAGACCCGATTGCGGATGCGACAGGGTTCCTCTCGCGGATCGGCCCATCGGCATCGCTGCTCAACGCGGCACGTCCGGCGGATCGCCCGGTGCTGCTCGCGCGCCTAGCCGGGGCCTTGGCGGAGCGTCGTAGCGGGGATGCCGTGGACTTCCCGGCCGCCGCGTGGATATGGTCCGCGACAAATACATAGGAGAGCGATTTTGCCGATCATCGTCCACCATCTCGAAAACAGCCGGTCCCAGCGTATCCTGTGGATGCTGGAGGAACTGGGGCTGCCCTATGACATCAAGCGGTATGAACGCGACAAGACGACGATGCTCGCGCCGCCCGCGTTGAAGCGCGTCCATCCGCTGGGCAAGTCGCCGGTGATCGAGGACACCGACGACAACGGCCGGATCGTCGCGGAGACGGGGGCGATCGCGGAATATCTGGTC
>DASTLZ010000016.1:0-4703 GCA_035714425.1 Sphingomonas sp. | reverse complement strand
CGCCAATCGATCGATCTGGTCCTGGCCCCCCATGTCCGCCGGCGCGACGGCGCGCGCGATGCGCGGACGGCGTTCGCGGCGGGGTGCGTCTTCGGCCGGCGCGGGCGCGGCAGGCGTTTCCGCGATGGGTTCGGCAGGCTGTGTTTCCGCCACCGGACTGCGCGTGCGCGTGCGGCGCGGCGCGGGATCATGTGCGGCGCCCGGTTCCTGCGGTTCGGAACGCGCCGTCAGCGGCGATGCGACGGGACCGCGATCGTCCGCGCTTATCGTGCGATAGGTCGGGCCTTCCTGACCCCGTTCCTGCCCGTCGCCGGCGTGCAGGCGCGGCTGCCGATCCTGGCGATTGCCGTCATTCTGGCCGTCGCGCGACCGCAACGGGCGGTCCTGGCGCTCGGGACGCTCCTGGCGCTCGGGACGATCTTGCCGCTCCGGTCGGGGTCCGCGATCCTGAGCATAGCCATTTTGCGAACCATCGGCCTGCGGACGATCCTGTCGGTCGCGATCCTGGCGCGGTCCGCGATCCTGGCGATTGCCGTCGCGATCGCCACGCTGTCCCTGATACCCGTTGTTCTGGCCGCCATTCTGGCCGCCGTCATTGCGATCGGCGCGCTGGCCGCGATCCTGATAGCGCGGCTGCTGATCGGGGCGGGGATCGTCGAAGCTGTCGGTGATGTCGCCTTCGCCATCATCGCCGTCATAGTCGTCCTGGAAGCTGTTCGCGCCGCCCTGCTGCTCGCCCTGCGGGCGGCGCTGTTCCTCGAACCGGGCGCGGCTGTCGGCGAGGACGCGGAAATAATGGTCCGCAAACTGAAGATAATATTCGGTCATGACGCGGTCGCTGGCCATTTGCGCATCGCGGGCCAGCGCCTTGTACTTTTCCAGCAGCTGCGCGGCATTGCCGCGCGCGCGATTGTCGATCCGGTTGCCCTGTTCCGGACGGCCGGTGCCGCCACCGCCGCCCTGGGGACGCACACCGTTGCGACCACGGCCACGACGGCCGTTCTGGCGATTGTTGATCAAGTCGCTGTCCTTGTCGTACGTGGGATTCTTCTCACCACTTCGTCATGCCGGGACCATCCCGCGGAGCATGTCGTCCGCCCCCCGGACGACGCATGATCCAGGATCGCCCCAGGATCGCCGTCGCATCGGCCCTTGGCCTGTCCGGAGCCGCGCAGCGCAGCGTCGGTGCAGATTGAGGGTGGCGGTAACCAGGGTTTCCGGGCGTCATCCGCCGCTGGCACCCTGTCCCCTCCACGGGATGTAGGGCCGACGCGCGCCAAAACCAAGTGGAATTATGACCGTGATCATGTTTTCGGATGCGGTGACACGATCAGGCACCGGTCATGCCCGGCCAGATCCCGGCGGACGGCGGCGGCCAGACCCTGCGCCGCCAGCAGCGCGGTGACCGCCGCCGCCTGATCATGCCCGATCTCGATCGCGGTAATGCCGCCCGGCGCGATCTGCGCGGCCAGCAACGGCGCGATCCGGCGATAGTCGGCAAGCCCGTCCGCACCGGCAAACAGCGCGCGATGTGGTTCATGATCCCGGACATCGCGGGCGAGCGGTTCGCCGATCGCGATATAGGGCGGGTTGCAGAGGACAAGGTCATAGGCATCGCCGGTGCCCGACCAGTCGCCCGCCACGATCCGCGCACGCGGGGCCAGCCCCAGGCGATCGGCATTCGCCTGCGCCTGCGCCACGGAACCGGGGCTGGCGTCGATCCCGACCCCGGTCGCGTCCGGCCATTCGGCGAGGGCCGCCAGCAGCAGCGCGCCCGATCCGGTGCCGAGATCGAGAATGGTGCGCGGACCGCGTCGCCCGAAATGCGCCACCGCAACCTCGATCAGGGTTTCGCTGTCGGGGCGGGGAATCAGCACCCCCGGTCCGACGCGAAGATCGATCGACCAGAAATCACGCGTGCCGACGATATAGGCGATCGGCTCACCCGCGCGCCGGCGATCGAGCAGGGCGTGGAAGCGAGCGGGTGTCGGATCGTCGAGATGCACGAGCAACAGGCGGTCGCGCGGAATGCCGAGCGCGTGCGCCATCAGCAGTTCGGCATCCAGGCGCGGCGTGGTGCTGTTCGGCAAACCCGCGGCGGCGTCGATCAACGCGGAACGGATCGACGTCGGGATCGCGCGCGGGGCCGACGCGCGTCCGTCATCCATCCAGCGCGGCCAGCCGGGCGGCCTCATCCTCCGCGATCAGGGCACCGATCAACTCGTCCATATGCCCTTCCAGGATTTCGGGCAGTCGGTGCAGAGTCAGGTTGATGCGATGATCGGTCACGCGTCCCTGCGGATAATTATAGGTGCGGATCCGCTCCGACCGGTCGCCGGAGCCGACCATCGACCGTCGCGCTCCGGCGCGCGCGCTGTCGACCTTTTCGCGCTCCAGATCATAGAGGCGCGACCGCAACACGCGCAGCGCCTTGGCCTTGTTCTTGTGCTGCGACTTCTCGTCCTGCTGGATCACCACCAGTCCGCTTGGCAGATGGGTGATGCGCACCGCGCTGTCGGTGGTGTTGACCGATTGCCCGCCCGGACCCGACGACCGGTAGACGTCGATGCGGAGATCCTTGTCATCGATCTGGACATCGACCTCCTCCGCCTCCGGCAGCACCGCGACGGTGGCGGCGGAGGTGTGGATGCGCCCGCCGCTTTCGGTGACGGGCACACGCTGGACACGGTGGACCCCCGATTCGAACTTCAGCCGCGCGAACACGCCTGCGCCGGTGACGGACGCCACGACTTCCTTGTATCCGCCCATGTCGGCGGAGGATGCGGACATCAGTTCGACCCGCCAGCCGCGATCCTCGGCATGGCGCTGATACATGCGGAACAGGTCGCCCGCGAACAGGGCCGCCTCGTCCCCGCCGGTGCCGGCACGGATTTCCAGGATGGCGGACCGCTGGTCGGCGGCGTCGCGCGGCAGCAGGCTGAGCGCCAGCGCGCGTTCGGCGGGGGGGAGTGCCGCCTCGATCGCGGTCAGTTCCTCTGCGGCGATCGCCCGGATCTCGTCATCGGCGTCGCGCGTCATCTCGGTCAGGCTCTTCGCCTCCTGGCGCAGGCGGCGGACCTCGCCCGCGGCCTGTGCGACGGGTTCGATCTCGGCATAGTCCTTCGACAGCTGCACGAACTGTTCGGCGGGCAGATCGGCCTTGGTCATCATCGCGGCCAGCTCGTCGCGCCGCGCCTCGATCTGCCGGATGCGGTCGGGGGTGATGGTGGTCATTTCGCGGATGGTTTCGGGCGTCGGTTCGGGAAAGCGCGCCGGACGGGCCGTTTCCCGGCGTAGGCCGGGGTCTGGATCGAAGCACGAAGCTGGACCCAGGCCGGCGCCGGGGAGCGGACGTTTGTAGCCGCGGCATTCTCAACCGAAACGTCGTCGTGATCCACGACATCGGGTATCATGGATTCCATCCCTTCGGACGGACGAGTGCATTCGCCGACTCCGGTGATAGGTTTCCGTTGTCCGTCACGAAAAAATCGGTGTGAAGAGCGTTAAAAATTGTTGCTCGAATGTTGGTTTCTTCGGCCGAAGAAACCTCATCGAATCTAAATCGTATTGTAAGCAGGTTGGGATCCAACCGGTTGAGCACTAACCGAACAGACGTCCCCGCTTTTCTAGCGGTCTCGAACTGGCGTTTGGCGTTGCCGGATAGGGCAAAACCGCAAGATAAACCATAGCGGCGCAATGTCGCTGTAACCGCCAGCACATCCGGCATGTCTTCCTTCTTCTCTGCAATAACAAAAGCTTGTAGCTTCTGCTCCATGGGCGCCTCGATCAGCATCCCCAGCCGTTCCATCCCCGCCGCCCAGCCGACCGCCGGCGTATGCGGCCCGCCCAGCGCCTCGATCAGCCCATCATAGCGTCCGCCGGCCAGCACGGTGCCCTGCGCGCCGAGCCGGTCGGTGACGAATTCGAACGCGGTGTGCCGGTAATAATCCAGTCCGCGCACCAGCCGGTCGTTGCGCGTCCATGCCACGCCCGATGCCTCCAGTCCGCGGGTGACGCGTTCGAAGAAGGTGCCCGCCTCCGCAGACAGGTAGGCGTCGATCCCCGGCGCGGCGTCCGCGATCGGGCGGTCGCGTGGATCCTTGCTGTCCAGGATACGCATCGGATTCTTGTCCAGCCGAACCAGGCTGTCCTCCGACAGATCGCCGCGATGCGCCGCGAAATGCGCGATCAGGGCCGCGCGCCACGCATCGCGGGTGGCGGCGTCGCCCAGCGTGTTGAGCTGCAGCGTCACGCCATCCGCGATCCCCAGTTCGCGCAGCAGCTGGTCCGCAAAGGCGAGCAGTTCGACGTCCGCGGCCGGTTCCGCCGCGCCGATGATCTCCGCATCCAGCTGATGAAACTGGCGGAAGCGTCCTTTTTGCGGACGTTCGTAGCGGAAAACCGGGCCATGGATCGCGGCCTTCAGCGGGGCATGTTGCTGCCAGCCTTCGGTCAGATAGGCCCGGCACAGGCCGGCGGTGAACTCCGGGCGCAGGGTGAGCGAATCGCCGCCGCGGTCCTCGAACGAGTACATCTCCTTAGAGACGACGTCGGTGGTCTCGCCGAGCGAGCGCGCGAACACCGCGGTGCTTTCCAGGATGGGCACCTCGACGCGTTTGAAGGCGAACAGCTTGCGCACTTTGTCGAAGGCCGCGACGACGGCGGCCATGCGGTCGGCGTCTTCGCCGAGTAGGCTTTGCATG
>DASTLZ010000015.1:0-4118 GCA_035714425.1 Sphingomonas sp. | reverse complement strand
TCGGCATGAGCCTGGACCTGCGCCTGATCGCCGCCAATTGGATGCAGTTGATAGCCGCGGTCGTGGGCGTCGTCGCGATCAAGGCGTGCGTTACCTTCCTGTTGCTGCGCGTCGCCAACACGCGGCGCGGGGTGGCAGCGGAGACCGGGTTGCTGATGGGCAGTCCGTCGGAGACGACGCTGATCGTGCTGACCGCGGCGACGTCCGCGCAACTCATTATGCCGTCCACGGCCGCCTTCTGGCAGACCGTCACCGCCATCGGCCTGACGATCACGCCGCTGCTGGCCAAGCTGGGCCGCCTCGCCTCGCGCCGGATCGACACCCGCCCGGCGGACGTCACGTTGGACGAAGAGGGGCCGGGCACCGTCGTCATCGGTTTCGGGCGTGTCGGGCGGATGGTCGCGGAGATGCTGGCGGTCCACGGCCAGCCCTACATTGCGGTGGAAGCGGATATCGATGCGGTGGCGGCGGCGCGGCGCGCGCGGCACCCGGTGATCTTCGGCGATATCGGGCGCGCGGAGATGATCGACCGCCTGAAACTGGCAAGCGCGCGCGCGCTGATCCTGACGATGGACGATCCGGTGCTGACGGTGCGGCTGACCCGGCGGATGCGCGCATTGGCGCCCGACCTGCCGATCATCGCCCGGGCACGCGATGCCGCCCATGCCGCCGAACTCTACCGCGCGGGCGCGACGGACGCGGTGCCGGAGACGCTGGAAAGCTCGCTGCAATTGTCGGAGGCCGTGCTCGTCGACCTGGGCGTGGCGATGGGGCCGGTGATCGCCTCCATCCACGAAAAGCGCGACGAGTTGCGCCAGACCATCCGCCGCGAAGCGCAATTGGGCCGCGAACCGCGGATCAGGCGGCTGCGGCGAAAGGGCGAAACGGCTTAGTTCGCCAACTGCCCCAGCGGCAACAATCGCTGCGCCAGTTTCTGCGCCGCCTTCGCATCGCCTTTGTGCAGGACGGCCAGGACCTGAATCGATGCGCGTTGCAGGATGCGATCGATCGCCGTCGGCGTGGCGCCGTGCACGGCGGCCTGGATCAACTGGAGTGCTCGCGGGTCGTGGGCGTCGAGTTCCAGCCGGAGCAGCCCGGCGAGCCCCAGAAACATGGCACGATCGCCGCCAAGGGTGACCGCCCGGTCGAGCGCATCGAGGCCCACGCCCTTTTGTGCGCCGAGCGCCATCCGCCCCCCGATGCGGCCCAGCTTGACGACCGCGCCGACGTGCCACGCGCCGAGCGCTGCCACCGTCTCCGGATTACGGGGAAAGCGCGCGGCCAGCCCTTCGAACTGCTTGCGTGCGGCGATCGCGTCGCTGCGGCTGCCGGTGAGTTTCGCACGATAGCCGAGGGCCGTGGCGTGGATGAGCGCGGCTTCCTGATCGTCCGACCGGCGACCGAGGAGCACGCTTGCGCCGACGCGTGCCCGCTCGATCCGCGCCAGGGCCAGCGCCCTGTCATGGTCCGCAAACGCAGCCGTCACCAGCATTTCGCGCGGGGATTCCGCCAGCACCGGTACTGCCGATGCCAGCGCGACCGCCACGCACAGCGCTCGCAGCGCGCCACCGATCCGACCCATGCTCGCTCCAGATTGCGCGACGGCAAGAATGCGCCGCTCCATCAAGAGCATAGTCATGCCGCCCGCTGATGCCAGACGGAAAGCCGACTGTGATCAGCCTCCCGCAATTCCCGTCCTCACCGCCTCCAAGGCGTCGCCGGCTTTGGTCCCGTCGGGTCCGCCGCCCTGCGCCATGTCCGGCCGTCCACCGCCGCCCTGCCCGCCCAGCACCGCCACCGCGCGGCGCAGTAAGTCGACGGCGTTATGGGTGCCGACCAGATCGTCGGTGACGCCGACCGCGATGGATGCCCGGCCTTCGTTGATCGCGACCAGCGTCACGACGCCGGAGCCGAGCCGCTGCTTGGCCTCGTCCACCGCCCCGCGCAGCCCCTTGGCATCGAAGCCATCCAGGACCTGGCCGGTGAAAGCGACACCGGCAATCTGTTCCGGGCCGGCGGCGCTTGCCTGCCCGCCGCCAAGCGCCAGCGCCTTCTTCGCGTCCGCCAGTTCGCGTTCCAGCCGGCGCCGGTCCTCGACCAATTGCGCGACCCGGGCCGGAACCTCGTCGGGGGAAGATTTCAGCGTCGCCGCCGCTTCGCGCAACGTGTCGTCGCGCGCGGTAAGGTAGGCGCGTGCCGCTTCACCGGTCAGCGCCTCGACGCGGCGCACGCCGGAGGACACCGCGCCTTCGCCGACGACCTTGAACAATCCGATGTCGCCGAGGGCGGAGACATGCGTGCCGCCGCAGAGTTCGATCGAATAGGTCTTGCCTCCATCTTCGGCGCCCATCGAAACGACGCGCACTTCGTCGCCGTATTTCTCGCCGAACAGCGCCATCGCGCCCATCGCGATGGCATCGTCGGGCGTCATCAACAGCGTCGTCACCGCGCCATTGCGGCGCACCTGCGCGTTCACGGCGGTTTCGACGTCGGCGATGTCGGCGGCGTTCAACGCCACGGGCTGAGAGAAGTCGAAGCGCAGCCGTTCGGGCGCGACCAGTGATCCCTTTTGCGCCACATGGGTGCCCAGCCGCTGACGCAACGCCTCGTGCAGCAGATGCGTGGCGGAATGGTTGGCGCGGATGCGGGCGCGGCGGGCCACGTCGATGGCCAGCTTCACGCTGTCACCCACCTTGACGCCGCCGCTCTCGATCTGGGCATGGTGGACGAAGATGCGCCCCAATTGCTTAGACGTATCGGTAACGATCGCGCGCAAGCCATTGTCCATGCTGACGATCCCCTCGTCGCCGACCTGGCCGCCGCTTTCGCCGTAGAAGGGAGTCTGGTTGACGACGATGCCCACCCTATCCCCGGCGGAGGCGTGATCGACGCGCAGGCCGTCCTTCACCAGCGCGACGACTTCGCCCTCGCCGGTGTTGGCGGCATAGCCCAGAAACTCGGTCGAGCCCGATTGCTCGGCGATATCGAACCAAAGATCGTCCGACGCCTTTGCGCCAGACCCCTTCCACGCCGCCCGTGCTGCACGCTTCTGTTTCGCCATTGCGGCGTCGAACCCGGCGCGATCGACCGACAGCCCCTGCGCACGCAACGCATCCTCGGTCAGGTCGTAGGGAAAGCCGAACGTGTCGTAGAGCTTGAACGCGGTTTCGCCGGGCAACGTCCCGCCCTCGGGCATTGCCGCCGTCGCTTCGTCGAGCAATTTGAGGCCGCGGTCCAGCGTCTGGCGGAACCGTGTCTCCTCCTGCTGCAACGTCGCCTCGATCAGTGGCCGGGCGCGGAGCAATTCGGGATAAGCGACGCCCATTTCGGCGATCAGCGCGGGCACCAGCCGGTGCATCAACGGCTCTTTCGCGCCCAGCAGATGCGCGTGGCGCATCGCGCGGCGCATGATCCGGCGCAGCACGTATCCGCGGCCTTCGTTCGCCGGCAGCACGCCGTCGGCAACGAGGAAGCCCGAGGTGCGCAGATGGTCGGCGATGACGCGGTGGCTCGCCTGATTTTCGCCGGTCGTGGCGGTGTGGGTCAGCGCGCCGGATGCCGCGATCAGCGCCTTGAACGTATCCGTATCATAATTGTCGGTGACGCCCTGCATCACCGCGGCGATGCGTTCCAGGCCCATGCCGGTGTCGATCGACGGCTTGGGCAGATTGCCGACGATCTCATTGGCCTCCTGCTCATATTGCATGAACACCAGGTTCCAGATTTCGACGAACCGGTCGCCGTCCTCGTCCGCGCTGCCCGGCGGGCCTCCGGGAATATGATCGCCGTGGTCGTAGAAGATTTCGGAGCACGGGCCGCACGGGCCATTCTCCCCCATGACCCAGAAATTGTCCTTGGTCGGGATGCGGATGATCCTGTGATCAGGTAGCCCGGCGACCTTCCTCCACAGCGCGAAGGCTTCGTCGTCGGTGTGGTAAACCGTCGCAGTCAGTTTGTCCGGCGACAGGCCCCATTCGCGGGTCAGCAAGGTCCAGGCGTGGACGATCGCCTGTTCCTTGAAATAATCGCCGAACGAGAAATTGCCCAGCATTTCAAAGAAGGTGTGGTGGCGCGCGGTAAAGCCGACATTGTCGAGGTCGTTGTGCTTACCGCCAGCG
>DASTLZ010000014.1:0-21649 GCA_035714425.1 Sphingomonas sp. | reverse complement strand
GTTTTTTTCTTCAGGTCTTTGAGATGCATGGATTCTTCCGAATGCGAATAGGTACGCTCCAGCGTCGGACGGCGAGGATCGCGGCGATACGAAGCTGTGCGCGATACGACAGGACGTCGCCGCGGACCCGAGACCTAGAATTCGCACCCCCGCAAGTCAAGCGCATGAGCCCCCTGAGGGGGCCCAGGTCCCTCTTAAAAGGGTTTTACGATCACGAGGACGACGATCAACGCGGTCGCCAATCCCGGCACTTCGTTGAACAGCCGCAATTGCCGACCGGTCAGCGTCATCCGCCCCGCTGCCAGCTTGCGGGCGTAGCCGGCCATGTAGCCGTGATAGCCGGTCAGCGCGAGCACCAGCAGCAGCTTCAGGTGGAGCCATCCCAGCCCCGGCACCCCGTCGGCGATCCCCAGATTGAGTGCCAGCGCGATGCCCAGCACCCAGACGACGATCATCGCAGGCGTCAGGATGATGCGCCGGATCTTCGTCTCGCGCGTCACCCAGATCGCGGCTTCGGCCGCGTGCCCGGCGGCGAGGGCTTCCTGATGATAGACGAGATAGCGCGGGAGCATGAACAACCCGGCCATCCAGAATATGACGAAGATCAGATGCGCGGCCTTGACCCAATCATATGCCGCGCCCAGCCAGCCGATCATGTCGTTCTCACCTGTTGAATCAGCGCCTCGACATGCGCGATCGGCGTGTCGGGCAGGATGCCGTGACCAAGGTTGAAGACATGGGGCCGACCGGCGAACGCGGCAAGGATGCGCGCCGTCGCCGTCGCCAGCGCCGCACCGCCGGCGATCAGCGCCAGCGGATCGAGATTGCCCTGTACCGGCATTTCGGCGGGCAGATGCGCATGCGCCCATTCAGGATCGACCGTCTCGTCCACCCCGACCGCGTCCACCCCCGTCTCCCGAGCATAGGCGGGCAATTTGCCGCCGGCGCCCTTGGGGAAGCCTATGATCGGCACGCCGGGGCAGCGCGCGCGGAGCGCGGAAACGATCGCCGCATTCGGCGCGATCACCCAGCGTTCGTATTGCGCCGGCGACAGCGAACCGGCCCAGCTGTCGAACAATTGCACCGCCTCCACGCCATTGGCGATCTGGGCGGCGAGATAATCGACCGTCATCGCGGCGATCGCGTCGACGATTTTGGCGAAGGCGTCGGGATCGCGATAGGCGAAGCGCCGGGTCTCACCCTGGTCCTTCGACCCCTTGCCGGCCACCATATAGGTCGCGACGGTCCACGGAGACCCCGCAAAGCCCAGAAACGTCGTCTGAGGCGGCAATGCGGCGGACACCAGCGCACAGGTGCCATAAACCGGCTCAAGCCGCTCAGGGACGCGTCGCAGAGCATTCAGCAGGGTATCGACGAGCGGCGGGTCTAGCCGTGGCCCCTCCCCCACGCCGAAACTCAAATCCTGGCCCAAGGCCCAGGGGACCATGAGGATATCGGAAAACAGGATAGCGCCATCAAAGCCGAAGCGGCGGATCGGTTGCAACGTCACCTCCGCCGCCGCCGCCGGATCGGTCGCCAGGGCCAGGAAACCGCCCTTGTCCGCGCGCAGCGCGCGATATTCCGGCAGATAGCGCCCCGCCTGACGCATCAGCCACAGCGGCGGCACCGACTGGCGCGCGCCCTTCAGCGTGGCGAGCAAAGATTTATGCGTGCTGTCGGTCAGAACGATCGTCCTTCTTCCTATAAGATAGAGTCTTGAAAGAGGATGTTGAAGTGGTTGGCGCGTGGGTTGCGGGGCTTATGCGCCCCTGCCCGAAATGCCAACAGCTTGACGGCGCGCACGCCACGCACCGCCGCCGAGTCCGGTCGGCTCATGCCCGCTATCCACAGCCTGTCGACGAAACGCCGGCCTGTGTGCGGGATTGTGGATATGTCCTGGCTTGTCCACCGCTGTCGGCTCGCTTGGCGCCGCCGCAGCTTTGCCCTATCGCTCGTCCCCATGTTATCCACAGATCGCTCCCGCGGGCGTTAGATGCGGCGCCTGCACGTCCATCTGCTTTCCGATTCCACCGGCGAAACGCTGGAGAATATCGCCAAGGCGGCGCTCGCCCAGTTCGACGAGGTGGAGACGGTACGCCATTTCTGGCCAATGGTGCGCACCGAGGCGCATCTGGAACGCATCCTTCAGGAAATCGCGCAGAAGCCCGGGCTGGTCATCTATACCTTGGTCAATGTCGTCACGCGGCGCATCCTGGAACAACGGTGCGTGGCTTTGGGCCTTCCGGCCGTCGCGCCGCTCGATACCGTGAACGATGCCTTGTCCGCGCTGCTCGGGCAGCAGGCGAAGGCGCGGCCGGGGCGCCAGCATGTGCTGGACGCCGCCTATTTCGCGCGGGTCGATGCCATCCAGTTCACCATCGCTCATGACGACGGCATCGCGTCCGAGGAATGGGAAGAAGCCGACATCCTGCTCGCCGGGGTCAGCCGATCGTCCAAGACGCCGACATCCATCTATCTGGCGAATCGCGGGTACAAGACCGCCAACATTCCGATCGTGGTAGAGAGTCCGCCGCCGCCGGCCCTTTATACCCTGAAACATCCGCTGGTGGTGGGGCTGACGACCAGTGCCGACCGGCTGATCGCGATCCGCCGCAATCGCCTGTTGTCGCTGAACCAGGCGCCTGACACCCATTATGTCGAAGAGGAAGCGGTGATGCGCGAACTGGCGTTTGCGCGGCGGATGTTCGCTGACAATGGCTGGCCGGTGATCGACGTCACCCGGCGATCGATCGAGGAAACCGCCGCGGCGATCATCGCGTTGTGCAACGATCACAGGAGCAATGCGTCGTGATCGTCCTGGCATCGCAAAGTGCGTCGCGCCGCGCGATGCTGGCGGCGGCGGGGGTCGCATTCGAAGCGCAAGCGGCGGGTGTCGACGAGGATGCGGTAAAAGCCGCGATGATCCCTCTTTCGGCGCGCGATCTGGCCGATGCATTGGCGGAGATGAAGGCGTTGAAAGTCTCCGTGCGGCGGCCGGAACTGGTGTTGGGGTCGGATTCCGTCGTCGCGCTGGCCGACGGTACGCTGCTCGACAAGCCGCGCGACCGTGGCGAGGCGCGGCGGCATCTGGCGATGATGTCCGGCGCCGTGCACGATCTGTGGAGCGGGGCGGTGATCGCCGAAGGGGGCAGGGCGGTGTGGCGGCATGTCGAGCGCGCGCGCATGCACGTCCGCCCGCTGAGCGCCGCGTTCATCGAAACCTATCTGGATGCCGAATGGCCCGCGATCGCGCATTGCGTCGGCTGTTACCGGATCGAGGGGCCAGGCGCGCAACTGTTCGAGCGGATCGAGGGTAGCCAGTTCGCCGTACTGGGCCTGCCGCTGCTGCCCGTCCTGGCCTATCTGCGCACGCGTGGGGAGTTGCCGGCGTGATCTATGCCGATGTGATCGGCGATCCGATCGCCCATTCGAAATCGCCTACCATCCACGGGTTCTGGCTAGCGGAGGCCGGGATCGCTGCCGAATATCGCAAGGTGCGGGTGAGCGCGGAGGGCCTGGCAGACTATTTCGCGGCGGCGCGGGCCGACCCCGATTGGCGCGGATGCAACGTGACGGTGCCGCACAAACTGGCAGTGCTGGACCATGTCGAGGATCGCGGTGATCTGCGCGCGACGATCGGCGCGGCCAATCTGGTGCTTCGCGCCGAGGACGGTGCGCTCATCGCCACCAACACCGATGCGGCGGGGTTCTATGCTCCCCTCGCCGATGTCGATCTGACGGGTGAGGCCGTGACGGTGATCGGCGCGGGGGGTGCCGCGCGGGCGATCCTGTTCGCCTTGTCGCGGATCGGCGTTGGCCCGGTGACGATCCTGAACCGCAACCCGTTGAAGGCAGCTGCGCTGTTGGCGGCATTCGGATTGGAAGGGCAGGCGCTGCCGCTGACCGCCGCGATTCCCCCTTGCAAGCTGCTGGTCAACGCCAGCGTGCTGGGCATGACCGGGCAGCCGCCGCTGTCCGTCGACCTGTCGCCGCTGCCCGACGATGCCCTGGTCTATGACGCGGTCTATGCGCCGCTGGAGACCGACTTGCTGGCGCATGCGCATGCGCGGGGGTTGGAGACGATCGACGGGCTGGAAATGCTGATCGGGCAGGCGGCCCTGGGCTTCGAGATGCTGTTCGGTGCATCCCCGCCGCGCGAGCGCGACGAAGCGCTTCGTGCGCTGTTGCTGGCGTAGTTCGACGGAGTTGGTGCGATGATCCTGGGGCTGACCGGATCGATCGGCATGGGCAAATCCACGGTCGCGGCGATGTTCGCCGATGCGGGCATACCGGTGTTCGATGCCGACGCCGCGGTGCACGCCTTGCAAGGGCCGCAGGGCCGCGTCGTCGCCGCGATCGAGCAGGCGTTTCCGGGGACGACGAGCAGTATCGGAGTGGACCGTGCCGCGCTCAGCGCGCGCGTGCTGGGCGACGACGCCGCGATGCGCGTGCTGGAGGGGATCGTCCACCCGGCCGTCGCGCAGGAACGGGCCAGCTTCCAGGCCAGCCATGCCGGAGCGCCTCTGCTGGTGTTCGACGTGCCGCTGCTGTTCGAAACCGGGGGCGAACACCACGTCGATGCCGTTGCCGTCGTCTCCGCCGATGCAGCGGTTCAGCGCGCGCGCGTGCTCGCCCGGCCCGGCATGACGGAGCGGAAATTCGCTGCCATCCTCGCGCGCCAGACGCCCGACGCCGAAAAGCGCGCGCGGGCGGACTTCGTAATCCCCACCGATGTACCGCTGGATCGGACGCGCGAGGCGGTCGCCAGGGTCATCGCTTGCCTCTTGGCGCGAGCGGGCCGATAACGTCGCTCATGCGCGAGATCGTGTTTGATACGGAAACGACGGGGTTCGACTTTCCAAGCGGAGACCGGCTGGTCGAGATCGGCTGTGTCGAGATGCTCAATCGGGTCGAGACCGGGCGCACCTTCCACGCCTATTTCCATCCCGAGCGCGGCATGCCGGCGGAAGCGCAGGCGGTCCACGGGCTGAGCGATGCGTTCCTGGCCGACAAGCCGTTGTTCGGCCACCGTGCGGCCGATCTGCTCGCCTTCCTCGACGATGCACCGCTGGTCGCGCACAATGCCAGCTTCGACTTCGGCTTTCTCAACGGCGAGCTGACGCGGTGCGGCCACCGTGCGATCCATCTGTCGCGGATGGTCGACACGTTGCAGATCGCGCGCAGCCGCCATCCCGGCGCGAAGCATAGCCTGGACGCGCTGTGCAATCGCTTCGGCGTTGATCGCAGCCACCGTACGCTGCACGGCGCGTTGCTCGACGCGCAATTGCTGGCGCAGGTCTATGTCGAGCTGATGGGCGGGCGGCAGATCGGGCTGGGGCTGATGAGCGACAGCATGGTGCCGGCGCGCTCGGCGGGGCAGCCGGTGCGCACAGCGCCGCGAACCGTGCGGCCGGTGCGGCATTTTGCGCCGGATGCGGGAGACTTGGCGCGGCATGCCGCGTTCATGGCGGGGATCAAGAATCCGATCTGGGGGGCCGGGGCGTCCGGCTGACCCGGATACCGCGGCCGTTCGATCGAACGCGTGGCACCAACATGGAGACGAGAATGGATATCCGGATTTCAGGTCATCAGGTCGCCACCGGCGACGCGCTGAGAGCGCACGTCGAAGACCGGCTCCAGGGTATCGCCGAGAAATATTTCGCCCGCGCCATTTCCGCCGAAGTCACGTTTGGCAAGGGGCCGCACGATACCGGTTTCACCTGCGACATCGTCGCCCACGTCATGCGCGGCCTGGTGCTGAAGGGGCAACATGCCGCGCACGAAGCCCATCCCACCTTCGACGGCGCGGCGGAAAAGATCGAAAAACAACTCCGCCGCTACATGCGTCGCCTGAAGGACCGCCATGCCGGCGAGGCGATCGCGATCGCGGAGGAAGGCGCGTATGACAACGCGGGTTACACCGTGTTCCAGGAGCCCGTGGACGAGGAAGAGGCCGGTGATGCGCCGCTGATCGTCGCTGAAACACGCGTCGATGTGCCCGATGCGTCGGTGTCGGATGCAGTGATGATGCTCGATCTGCGCAACACCGCGGCCTTGTTGTTCAAGAACGCCGGAACCGGCGCCTACAACATGGTCTATCGCCGCGGCGACGGCACGATCGGCTGGGTCGAGCCGCAGCGCGAGACGGCAGTTGCGCAGGCTGGCGCAAGCTGAGCTATCGCCGGGGCGCGGTTGCGGCTACGCGATCGCGCCACCCCGGCACCATCCTTGAAAGACGGCACCCTTCGTCGATGAACGACCTGAGCGATCTGTTGCGGCCTGACGCCGTGCTGACGGCGATTACCGCGCCCAACCGCAAGATGCTGTTCCAGCTGCTTGGCGCCGCCGCGGGCCCGGCACTCGGCGTTGCGCCGCGGCTGATCGCGGAGCGGCTGGCGGAGCGCGAGAAGCTGGGCTCCACCGGATTCGGCCGCGGCGTGGCGATCCCGCATGCCAAGATCGACGGCGTTACCCAGGTTACCGGCGTGTTCGTCCGCTTGTCGCCGGCGATCGATTTCCAGGCGGTCGACGATCTGCCGGTGGATCTGGTCTTTGCGCTGTTGTCGCCGATCGGGGCGGGGGCCGATCACCTGAAGGCACTGGCGCGGGTGTCGCGGCGGATGCGCGACGCGCTGTTCCTTTCCAAGGTGCGCGGCGCGGGGTCGCCGGATGCCGTTTATGCCCTGTTCGCGACGGACGAGGCGCGTGACGCTGCCTGATCCAACGGGTCGTGATCCGATTATCGCTGGAGAATTCGCGCATTTTCGCGCGCTGGAGGCGCTTTATGCGCGCGCGCCGATAAATTCGCTGTTTGAATCGCGTCTGGAGATCGTTTCTTCCGGTTTTTCACGCATTCATTTCAAGCTCGACGCGCGGCACTTCCATGCCGCCGGCGCGGTCCACGGCACCAGCTATTTCAAGATGCTCGACGATGCCGCCTTCTATGCCGCGAACAGCCTGGTGACCGATCGCTTCCTGCTGACTACCGCGTTCAACCTGCTGTTCACCAAGCCGCTTCGGGAGGGCCCGGTGATTGCGGAAGGACGGTGGGCGAGTGGGCGGCGGCGGGTGTTCGTCGCCGACGCGCGGCTGATCGACAAGGACGGCGAGGAAGCGGCGCGGGGCACGGGGACGTTCATGCGATCGCGCATCGCCCTGGCCGGCCTGCCCGGATATGCGCCGGGCCGACCAGCCGCATGAGCGACAGGCTACCGACGCATCTCATGGTATCGGCGTTGTTGCGGCGGACGAATGACAGCGGTGGACAGGGTGTCGTGCTGGCGCGGGGCAACGTGCAGGGCGGGGGTATCCTGGTCCTGCTGGTCGGGGCTTGCGGCGAATCGCGCGTCGTCGAACGCGGAATCGGGCCAGACGGCAAGACAGCCCTGATCGATTCGACACCTGCCGACGATCCGCAATCCTATTGGCAGCGGCGGCGGTCGCGCGATCCGGATTTGTGGGTTGTCGAACTGGACAGCCCATCGGCAGAACGCTTCACCGCTGAAACGATCCTGGTTGGTTGACGCGTTAACCGCCGTACGGTGAGGGCGAGGCATTGTTTTCGAGCGTTGAGCCGGATGGGGTGCGATCCCGATCGGTTACGCAGTCGGGGGGATGCCGGACGGCGGTTTTCGAACCGGCGATCCCTGGTCCCACCGCATATGATGATGCGTGAATGACCGTCCTGCAGCGCGCCGCAGCTATCGCGGCGCTGACCTTTTCCCTGACCGGCCTGCTCGCGACGAGCACACCCGGCATGGCAGCACAATTGGAGCCCACCGCGCCGGTGGCCCAGTCTGCCGTATTCAACCCGCAAGCGCCGGCTTCGGTTCCTTCGGCACGTTCCGACTCCGCTTCTGCCGCACCACAGGTCGACGAAGCCGCGAGTGAGTCCTCTTCCAATTCTCCCCGCATCATGTTCGCCAGCCTCGACGCCGCCGTCGCCGCGCAGGACGATGCGAACGCCGACGAAACGCTGCGCTGCCTGGCCGGCGCGGTCTATTTCGAGGCCAAGGGCGAACCGCTTGCCGGCCAGCTGGCTGTGGCCAAGGTCATCATCAACCGCGCCAAGTCCGGTCGTTTCGCGAACAACGTGTGCGGCGTCGTCACCCAGCGCGGCCAGTTCGGCTTCGTGCGCGGTGGCACCATCCCGACGATCGACGCGAGCCGCCCGAGCTGGAAGCGCGCCGTCGCCGTCGCCAAGGTCGCGATGGCCGACAGCTGGCAGAGCAAGGTGTCCGACGCCTTGTATTTCAACACCCCCAATCGCCGCCCGGCGAGCCGCGCGATCAAGATCGCGGCGATCGGCAATCACGTCTTCTATCGCTGAGGCAAAATGCCTTGGACATGACCGCGGGGGCTTGGCCGCGTTCGCGTGATGTTCTACATCCGATAAATGCTCGCCATCCCGCCGGCTTCCTGTGTCGACCCCCAGGGCTCGACGGCCGACCGCGCGATGTGCGCGGCGGATGTGTGTCGGGGAGTGACGCGCATGTTGTTGCGCCACGATCTGACCGCGATCGCGGAAGTGCCGCTGGATGGCGGCCGGCGCGCCGATCTGATGGCGATCGACGCGCGCGGGCAATTGGTGATCGTGGAGATCAAGACGTCCCGCGCCGATCTGATGAGCGACGGCAAATGGCCCGAGTATCTGGCGCATTGCGACCGATATTATTGGGCGCTGCCGGCCGGGTTCGACCTGACACCGCTGGACCAGCCGGCATTCCTGCCCGAACGCACCGGCATCATCGTCGCCGACCGTTATGACGCCGAGATCGTCCGTGCGGCGGCCACCCATCCGCTGCCCGCGCATGTCCGCAAGCGGTGCACGCTGGCGTTCGCGCGGCGCGCGGCGTGGCGGGTGATCGCCGCGGGCGACCCGGAGGCGCTGCCGGCAGGCTGGTAGCCTCGCGCTACAGCTTCGGCCCGGCGACGGCGCGGCGTGCGCGCTTCGGCGTCTCCGCGAACAGTTTCACGATCGCGGGGCTGCGGCCGTCCTCCACCGCATAATCGCGCGCCGATTTGCCCGCGATCACGTCAGCCTGATCGGGGTCGGCGCCAGCGCTGACGAGTTCGCGGACCAGGGTCAGGTCGCGGCGCTGGACCGCCCGGATCAGCGGCGTCTCGCCGGCGGAATTGCCCAGGTTCGGGTTGGCCTTGAACGCGAGGAGCACGGTCATCACGTCGTCGCGCCCGCCGCCGACGGCGATCAGCAACGGGGTATTGCCCTGCTGATCGCGTGCATTGGCGTCCGCGCCCTTTTGCAGCAGATAGTTGATGTACGGCAGGTCGCCGCGCTTGGTGACGATGTGCAGCGCGGTTTCCCCGGTCGAGCGATCCCGCGTGTTGATGATGTTGCTGCCGGGGCGGTCGACCATCTGGATGACGTCGTTGCCCTTGCCATCGCGCACGGCTTGCAGGAATTTGTAGCTTTCCGACTGCTGCTGCGCCGCGACGGGGGCAGCGAAGACAAGGATCGGCGCGATCAGGGCGGGAAGCAGATGGTGCAGGCGACGAGTCATGGACGCGATCCTTGGAAAAACAGGCCGGCCTTGGAAAAACAGGCCGGCGATCGAACACAGGCCGGCGATCGAACACAGGCCGGCGTTCGAACACAGGCCAGCCTTGAAAAACAGGCCGACATGACGACGTGGGGAATCGTCCCCGGCGGCGCCATGCTTGCGCTGCACCCGCTAACAGATCAAGACTGGCGCTGTCATGAACATCCCGAAGTCGCTGGGTGCGGTGTATGCCGCCCTGCTGGCACCGATGCTGGCGCTGGCACCCGTGCTGATGCCCCTGTTGGCCCTGGCCGCCTGCGGGCCGGGCGCGCCCGCCGCGCGCCCGCCGCTGGAAGGCGCGCGAATCGGCGGCGCGTTCGCGCTGGTCGATCAGGACGGTCGCACCGTCACCGATCGAAGCTTTCCCGGCCAATGGCGGATCATGTATTTCGGCTACACCTTCTGTCCCGATGTCTGTCCGCTCGACATGCAGAAGGTTGGCGCGGGTCTGCGCCTGCTGGAGAAAAGCGATCCCGGAATTGCGGCGAAGGTCACGCCGATCTTCGTCACCACCGACCCGGAGCGCGATACGCCGGCAGTGCTGAAACAATTCGTCACCGCCTTTCACCCCCGCATGATCGGGCTGACAGGGTCGCCGGCGGCGATCGCCGCGGTCGAAAAGGCCTATAGCGTCTTTGCGGCCAAGGCAGCGCCGGCGGCGGGCGGCGGTTACCTGGTCAATCACAGCCGGCAGGCGTATCTGATGAGCCCGCAGAACAAGCCGATCGCGCTGGTTCCTGCCGACGAGAGCCCGCAAGCGGTGGCCGATACGCTGAAGGCGTGGATCGCGTGAGCGCGCGCTTCTGGGACGATGTGCCGATCGAAAAGCTCGATCGCGGCCAATGGGAAGCGTTGTGCGACGGCTGCGGCAAATGCTGCATCCATAAGCTGGAGGACGAGGATACGGGCGAACTGGTCGCGACCAATGTCGCGTGCCGCTTGCTCGATCGGCGATCGGGACAATGTTCGAACTACCGGCACCGGCGCGCCTATGTCACCGAATGCGTGCGGCTGACGATCGGCAACGTCCGCCAGATCGACTGGCTGCCGCAGACGTGCGCATACCGGCTGCGCGCGGCGGGGGAAGCGCTGCCGGAGTGGCATTATCTGGTGTGCGGGGACCGCGATGCCGTCCACCGCGCCGGCCAATCGGTGCGCGGCTGGACGATCAGCGAGGACGATGCCGGCGACCTGGAGAATCACGTCGTCGACCGCGAATTGTGAGCGACGCCTTCGAGATCGTCCGGCACCCGCGCGCGCGCACCCTGCGCCTCGTCCTGGATGCGACGAGCGGGCGGGCGCGGCTGGTGCTGCCCAAGCGCGCCGCGCTGAAGCCGGCGCTGGCCTGGGCCGAGGGCAAGCGCGATTGGCTGGCGGCGCAGCGCGCCGCCTTGCCGCCGGCGGTGCCGTTCGCGCCGGGGACGACGCTATGCGTCGCGGATGCGATGCTGACGATCGATTGGCGCGAGGGGCGGCGGCGCACGGTCCTGCGCGATGGCGATCGGCTGTCGCTGGAAGGGCCGGCGGAGTCGGTGGCGCGGCGGGTCGATGCGTGGCTGAAGCGGCAGGCGCTGATGTTGTTGACCGAAGAGACCGGGGAATATGCGGGTGCCGCAGGCGTCGCGGTAGCGCGAGTGGCGATCGGCGATGCGCGCGGGCGGTGGGGCAGTTGCGCGTCGAGCGGGGTCATCCGCTATAGCTGGCGGCTGATCCTGGCGCCGTCGTGGGTGCGTCGTGCGACGGTGGCGCATGAAGTGGCCCACCGCGTCCACATGAACCACGGGCGCGAATTCCACGCGCTGGTCGCGCAGCTATACGGCGCGGACCCCACGCCGGCGCGCGAATGGCTGCGCACCCACGGCGCGCAGCTTCACTGGATCGGGCGATCGTCCTGAGACCTGTCGCGCGCGTTGGGGTCGCGTGAATTCGGGTCGCGGCCAGAGTCGCTGCGGCCGGTGACGCGGTCGATCCACGCCTGATTCATCTGCTGTTGCGGGACGGCGGGCTGCTGGGCCGGCTGTTGGCCTGGCTCCGGGGCAGGGCGGTCGCTGCCGTCGTCCTCGGGGGCGACGGTGGCGATCGGGTTACCGTCGGCGTCGACTTGCTGGCCCTGATCGGGATTGCCGTAATAGCTTTCCTCGTCGGGCTCCAATTGCCATTCGGGCAAGGTCACTTGCGTTTCGAACTGTTCGATCGGGCGCGCGGCGGTGGCGGGGCGCATATAGGCGGCGAACGCCTGCGCCGGCGCGGTGCCGCCGTGCAGCCCGGCGATCGGCCGCGCATCGTCGCGGCCCATCCAAACGCCCGTCGTCAGCCCGCTGGAAAAGCCCAGGAACCAACCGTCCTTGCCCGAACTGGTCGTGCCGGTCTTGCCCGCCACCGGCCGGCCGATCTGCGCGGCGCGGCCGGTGCCGGTGTTGACCGCGGTCTGCAACAGATCGGTCATCTCGGCCGCGACATAGGGGGCGACCAGGACGTGGCTCTGATCGGTTTCATGCTGATAGATGGTGCGGCCGTTCGCGGTGACCCGGTTGATGCCATAGGGCGTCACCGCCACCCCCCTGGCCGCCACGCTGGCGAACGCGCGGGTCATGTCGATCAGGCGGACGTCAGACGTGCCCAGCACCATCGAGGGGTGGGTGTTGACCGGCGTGGTGATCCCGAAACGCCGCGCCATATCGGCGACGGTGGCGAAATTCACTTCCTGCCCCAGTTTAGCGGCCACCGTATTGAGCGAATAGGCAAAGGCGGTGCGCAAGGAGACTGCGCCGGAATTGCGCCGCGAATCGTTGCGCGGGCTCCAGCCGTCGATCGTGACCGGTTCGTCGACGATCGTATCCTGCGGCTTGTGCCCCGCTTCCAGTGCGGCGAGGTAGACGAACAGCTTGAACGCCGATCCCGGCTGACGCACCGCTTGGGTCGCACGGTTGTAGATCGACGAGACGTAATCGGTGCCGCCGACCATCGCGCGGACCGCGCCGTCGCGGTCCAGGCTGACGAGCGCACCCTGCGCACTGCGGGGCACGTGGGTGCGGATCGCGGCATCGGCGGCGCGCTGCATCGACGGATCGAGGGTGGTCCACACGTCCAGCGGCGCCTGTTGCTCGTCGATCAGCAGATCGAGCTGGGGCAGCGCCCAATCGGTGAAATAGCGCACGCTGTTCTGGCGCGGTTCGGGCGCCAGTTTCAGGCGCGTCACATTGGCTTCGGCGGCCTGCGTCGGCGTGATCGCGCCGGTCTCCGCCATCGTGGTGATGACGACGCCGGCGCGGCCGATCGCGGCATCGGCATCGGCAGTGGGCGAATAATTGGACGGCGCCTTGACCAGGCCGGCGATCACCGCGGCTTCGGCCAGGCTGAGGCGATCGGCGCCGTGGCCGAAGAATTTGCGTGCCGCCGCGTCGATGCCATAGGCGCCGCCGCCGTAATAGACCTTGTTCAGGTATAGTTCGAGGATCTGATCCTTGGTGAAGGCGCGTTCGATCGCCAGCGCCAGGATCGCCTCGCGCGCCTTGCGGCCGAATTTCTTCTGGCTCGACAGGAAGATGTTGCGCGCCAGCTGCTGGGTGATCGTCGACCCCCCTTGCGTCCATCGGCCGCGGTTCCAACGGACCTTTACCGAGCGCGCGACGCCGATCGGATCGATCCCGATATGCGATCGGAAACGCCGATCCTCGACCGAAACGGTGGCCGCGCGCATGACGACGGGGATGCGATCATAGGGCAGCCATTCGCCATAGCTGGGCCCGAGCGAGACGATGACCGATCCGTCCGACGCATGGACGCGGATCATCTGCCCGTTGGGTGAGGATTTCAGTTCCTCGAAGCTGGGCAATTGCGAGCGCGCGACATAGACCGCCACCGCCAGCGCGGCGAGGGCCAGCACCGCCAGCACGACCAGCGCCTGCAGCGTGCGGACGACCCGGCGGCGCCAGGGGGACCGGGCGGAAGCGGATCGGGGGGAGGGGGAGCGAGTGGGAGCGCGAGCCATCTGGATGCGGCGGAATACGCGTTAACCCAAATCGCCACAAGTCGTGCGTGAAGCCGCGCGTGCGTCCCTTCAAGCCCCCAATCAGTCGCGCCGGCCGCGGAACTCCAGGCTGACGGAATTCATGCAATAGCGCAGCCCGGTGGGCGGCGGGCCATCCGGGAAGACGTGCCCCAGGTGGCTGTCGCAGCGCGCGCACCGCGTTTCCGTGCGCGTCATGCCGTGGCTGGTGTCGCTGTGGTCGACCACCCGATCGGCCTCGATGGGCTGGGTGAAGCTGGGCCAGCCCGATCCGGAATCATATTTGTCGGCGCTGTCGAACAGGTCGAGTTGACACGCGGCGCAGCGGTAGATGCCGTCGGCCTTGTTGTCGTTCAGCCGGCCGCTGAAGGCGCGTTCGGTGCCCGCCTGGCGCAGCACGTGATATTGTTCGGGGGTCAGGCGCTTGCGCCACTCGATTTCGGAAAGATTGATCTGGTCCATGATTGTCGATCTCGGTCGGCAGTGGGGCGGCGTCAAGGATGGATGTCGCGCATCACTGACCGATACGGGTCAGCTTTGCGCTGATGCGGATCAAAACGGGATGGAACATCATCGCCGCGCGCGCCGCGTGGCGGCTTTCCGCGAGGTGGCGCAGCAGGCCCGCCGCGGCGATCGGCCGGGCGAGATCGCGCGCGAACCCGCGCTGCCACGCCGGCGCGGAGACACCGGCGATATGCGCGCGGGCAGCCGCGATGCCGCTGGCGATGGCGATGCCCATGCCTTCGCCGGCAAGCGACGGGATGACGCCGGCCTGATCGCCCAGCCGGAACACGCCGGCGCAACTGTCGCGCGCGCGCCAGCCATAGGGGACGTTGGCGATCGCTTCCGGCGTATGGCCGTCCCAACAGGTCAGCCGATCGCCCAGTCGCGGGAAGGCATCGCCCAGAGCGCGGACCAGGGCGGTAGGGCCGCCGGCTGCCTGCATCGCCGAGCGGTGGACGGCGAGGCACAGGTTGAAGTGGCCGTCCTCCTGCACCGCGACGCCGACATAGCCGCCGGGGAACAGATGCAATTCCACCGCGTCGCCGGTCTGCCGCGTCAGCCCCTGGCCGGCGGGGAGGCGCAGGCGCAGGCCCATCGTCGGATCGCGCCCCCGCGCCTCCGCCGGGCGCGCGAGGCCGCGGATGTCGTGCTTGCCGCTGGCCAGGAACAATGTAGCGGGGGTGAGCACGGCGCCGTCGGCGGTGCGCACGCTGCGATCCTGAATGCTGCGCACCGTGACGCCGCGCTCGATCGCGGCGCCCGCGGCGCGGGCATGGTCGAGCAGCACCTGATCGAGGCGCCGGCGCGAGACCGCGAGGCCGGGGGCAGGCAGCGGTGCCTCCACCACGCGCGCGCCGGCGAAGATGCGGACGCGGTCGAGGCGGACGGGATTGAGCGCGTCGGCATCTATGCCCAGGGTCGCGAGCGATTCCAGCGTGCGCCAGCTGAGGAAGCCGCCGCACACGGCGTCGCCCGTCTCACGCGTGCGCTCGATCAGGAGGTGCGGGACGCCGGCCCTCGCCAGGCGGATCGCCGCCGCCGCCCCGGCCGGCCCGCCGCCGACGATCACCGCGGACATAGCCGCTCCACGCACAAGCGAAACGGGAACGCGCGGTAGACGCGCGCGTCCGAGATGTCGGCCTGCGCCAGGATCGGCGGCCATTCGGCCGGCCGATACGACCGGGCGATCGACAGCGTGCCATCGTGGCGAACCATGTCGTGCCATCCCGCGACCCGCGCGAGCAGGGGAAACCCGCGATAGGCGAAGCCGTGACGGTGCAAGTCGTTGACCAGCCAGCCGAGGGCGGCATGCCCCTGCATGAAGCGCAGGAAGGCGACCAGTTGCGCATGGCTCATGTGATGGGCGACCAGGCTGGAGACGATGACGTCCCAGCGCTCCCCGGCCAGATCGTGATAGTCGCCGGTGCGATAGGCGACAGGCAGCGCGGGCGGGGTATGTGCGCGCGCCGCGGCTTCGCTGCGCGGGTTCAGGTCGATGCCGACCAGTTCGGCCGTGATCCCGCGCCGCACCGCCCAGCGCGCGATGCGCCGCAGCATGTCGCCGTCGCCGTAGCCGACATCGAGCAAACGCAGCGGCATGCCCGGCCGCACCGCGCGCGACAGGAAATCCAGCGTCGGCCGCGCCGCCATCGTGACGACGTTGACCTTCGCCAGATCGCCGACGACCGCGGCATAGGTCGCGGTATCGAGATCGTCGGCGTCCATCAACTCTTCGACCTGGGCGCGGGTCGCCAGCATCAGCGTGCGCTGGCGAAGGCAAAGCCCTCCGCCGCCAGACCGGGCCCGAACGCCAGCGCGACGCCGCGATCGACCGGTGGCCCACCCAGCAAGCGCGCGAGGACGAACATCAAGGTCGCCGACGACATGTTGCCATTGTCGGCGAGCACCGCACGCGACGCGTCGAGCGCATCGGGCGCGAGCGCAAGCGCGCCAGCGACGGCATCCAGGATCGACCGCCCGCCGGCATGGACCGCCCAGCCGTCGATCGCGTCGGGCGCGTGCCCGCCGGTAACCCGGCGCGCGAACGCGGGTTCGGCGAGCGCGGTGGCGATCCGGCCGGGAACTTCGCCCGACAGATGCATCGCAAAGCCGCGATCGGTGATGTCCCATCGGATCAGTTCCGCCGAATCCCCGAGCGTCGCCGCGAACGGCGCCCCGATCGCAAAGCCATGCGCGTCGGCGGAGACGAGCGCGGCGGCGGCGCCATCGCCGAATTGCAGCATCGCCAGCAACGGTTCGATCGCGCGGGCGGGTTGCAGGTGGAGCGTGGAAAGCTCGACCGTGACGACCAGTACGCGCGCCGCCGGTTCCGACCGGACGATGTGGCGCGCGCTGCGCAACGCGGCGACGGCTGCGTAACAGCCCATGAAGCCGACCAGCAGCCGCTCGACATCGTGCAGCCCGAGCTTTGCCGCGATGATCTGATCGATGCCGGGCGCCACGAACCCGGTGCAGCTGGCGACGACCAGATGGGTGATGCCGGTCAGATCGGTGCGTGCCGATAGCGCGGCGATCGCCGACAGCGCGAGGGCAGGGGCTTCGCGGCCGTATAGCGCCATGCGTTCCGCCGTACCGGGCAAGGGATCGCGATCGTAGAAGCCGCCGGGCGCGACAGGCGAGCCACCGTCGCCCAGCGCCGGCAACACCGACCAGCGATGCCCGATCGCCGAGCGCCGCGCCATCCGCGCGAACAGCGCCGCCTCCGCCGGATCGACACGCGCGCAAGCCCATTCGAGGAACGCCGCGTGGATGTCATGCCCCGGAACGGCGGTCGCGACGGCGTTGATGTGGGCAGACACGTATGCGGGCAAGAACGGCCTTTCAGGATCGTCCGACAAACGCGTGGCTATCGTTTCGGTGCCGCAGCGCGATGCGCGCGTGCCATGCCCGTTTTAGGAGCGCCGTCGGACGATGATCCAGAAACGTCGCTCGTGCCGCCGCTATCGCATCCATTCCCGCAGATTGCGCCTTTCAAATTCACTGTACGTCTTGGCGCACCGGTGATCGGCCGGTCACTTTTTTGCGCTCAACAATTCTTCCGCGGCGCTCAGAACCGCTGCAAAACGATAGGGCTTTTTGAAGAAACGAGCGCCGTCGACCATATCGGCCTGCTCCGGCGAAAAGCCCGTTGCATAGATGACGGGAAGATCGGGATGCAATTGCCTGGCCGCCCTGGCTACGCCCCAGCCATCGCGCGTTCCCGGAAAGCGAATATCCGTAAAGAGCAAATCCAGATCCTGGTCGCTCTCGAGTATTTTCATGGCGGTCATTTCATCGACCGCAGTCAGGACGCGATAGCCAGCTTCCCGAAATTCATCGACAGCGATTTCACGGACCAATGGCTCGTCTTCGACGATGAGCACGAATACCTCGCCCCTAGAACCCAGCACCAACATCTCCATTATTGCTTTTTCTTGTCGTCGGAACCATGATTGTTACGGATGTTCCCACGCCCACGGTACTTGCAATCGTAACGTTTCCGCCAGATTGATTCACGAAACCATAAACCTGGCTCAACCCCAGCCCAGTGCCTTCTCCTACTTTCTTCGTGGTGAAGAAGGGTTCAAACACATGGTCTATAATTTCCGGACTCATGCCTTGCCCGGTATCGCGCAAGGTAAGTGATACGCTATCGTTTCTATGAGTCGTCGCGATCGATAAAGTGCCACCGGAAGGCATCGAATCCCTGGCATTGATGGCCAGATTGAGGATCGCATTTTCCATCTGGTTACGATCTATTTCTACCGCAGGCAGGCCAGGTTGCAATTCCAGATCTATCGAAATTCTCGATCCCAGACTGGTTTGCAATATCTCCATCATATTCTCCACGATTTCGTTCATGACGTGCGAGGCTGAATTCAATGGTTGCTTACGTGAGAAAGCAAGTAATTGATCGGTCAGCTTTGCGGCGTTTTCTGCTCCGATCATCGCCTGGCTGAGACACTTGTGTCGCGTCTCATCGGAATCGAGAAACCTTTGTGCGCGTTCGATGTTCGCGATGACGACGGTAAGGTGGTTGTTGAAATCGTGGGCGATGCCACCGGTCAGATTACCCACGGCCTCCATTTTCTGCGACTGCCGCAGCATTTCTTCAGTGCGTTGCCGTTCAATCGTCTCATGTTCCAGCGCCCTCAACGCTTCGTCGCGCTCGGCAATGCGGAGTTGGAGCGCATCATTTGCTCGCTGCAACTGTACCGGCGAAGGAAGAGCGATAGCCTTGGGCAGAAGCGGCCAAAGGGCTATGGCGGTAATCAGCGACACAACGGCCGTTACCATTTTGACCAGCGCTTCGATACCGTAAGCCGGGATCCATAGAACCAGAATGGAAAGGAAATGGGTCGCGCCACATGCCATGATGAACGCCGCGAACATCCAGACGACCCAACTGAAATGGACATCGCGGCGCTTCGTAAGAAATCTGGCAATGACGACGGGGATGGAAAAGTACGCCAACCCGATAATCGCGTCCGATACGACATGGGTCCAAATCAGCGATGGTTCCCAAAGCAGACAATATCCATGCGGAGCCAGCCCCCTTTCACCCAACAATCTCTGCAGATAGTCGATCATCATCACCTCGCGGGCGGGTGTTAGCGCGTGGAATATGCTTCGTCACGCTATACCCGCGGCGCTTCGACGAAATTACCGCAGCACATCAGCCCTGCCACTCAGCCTGCCAGAAGGGCGGCAGCGGCGCGGCGCGCGTTCCTCGACCGTGTGTCGAAAGCCGTCCCTTGCGGGAATGCCACAATCCGGCCGACGAACGTCTCGTTCGCTGGCGAGCGGGGCGACCGGAGCACCGCCTGTTCGCGTCCAAGGCTTCGACGCCACGACGGCGAGCACCGGCTTGGAAAAAGGCGGATCGAGGATCGCGGCGACGCCGCTTGCACGACGCCGGGATCGAACATGACCCTGTGTCAGGAACTGTCTGGTGCGGTCGAGAAGACTCGAACTTCCACGGCCTTTCGGCCACAACGACCTCAACGTTGCGCGTCTACCAATTCCGCCACGACCGCACGTAGACACCGCCGACACGTCGGCAGCCCGGTAGGCGACGGCCCCTAGCAGGCCGGATCGGGGGCTGCAACGGCTTTGGTGGCTGGCCACCCGACCAACGACGCGGTGTGATGGGTCAGCGCGTCTCGCCGGCGAAACTCAATTCCAGGCGCTTGGAATTGGCGGGAACGTCGAGCTTGGCGGAATTGAAGTCGATGCTGCCGCCGGGGGGAAGCTGACGCCGTTCGGGCGTGATCGTCCAGCCATAGACCAGCCGCCCCTGCGCATCGCGCAATTCGGCGCGGATGTCGGGCACGCGCTGGCGCGTCGAGGACGGATTGGTCACTTGGCCGCTGACCGCGAACAATTCCGATCCGTTTTCCAGCTCGCGCCGCTCGATCGGATTGTCCTTCAGGCGCAGCGGCGATTCCGACGTGCCGATCGGCAGGCCCAGCCGTGCCGCCAGCCCCGGCGCGCCGAGCCAGACGATCGCGCCCACCGCCACCAGCATCAGCAGCCCGGCGACAACGGCAATGATCGTGCGCTGCCGCGTGACGTTGCGCCGCGGCCGGAAGGGTGGGCGGTGGGCGAAGGCGTCGTAATCCTGCGCTTCCGGCGGGATGATGATCGGCGGCGGGGCGGGCGCCAGTGCAGGCGCGGGGACGAACGCAGGCGGATCGTCGGCTTGCTCCCGGGCCGCCCGGCCACCCTCGCGGTACGATCCGTCGTCCGCGTATCCGTCGTCGGGCTCGTCGATGCGATCGGGCGCGGAATAGGACGGGTTGGAAGGCGGGGCAGGCGGTGGGGCAGGCGGTGGGGCAGGCGGCGGGGGGGGCGGATCGAAGGCGATCGGCGACGGCTCCTGGAACCAGCTGTGCCGACAGGTGGCGCAGCGCACGGTGCGCCCGTCGGCACCGATCGCGCCGTCGGGCACCAGATAGCGTGTACTGCACTCGGGACATTCTAGAATCATGGAGCGGCAATCATCCGGTACGCGTCACCACAGGCGGCATACGGCCTGACGCCGGAAATCTAAGCACGTCGGTGCGCCCGGTTGCAAGGTTGAAGGGATGGCGCCTCCTGTGCGAAGGTGCCCGCGCATGGCCAGCATCGTCCAGTTCGAGAATGTCGGCCTGCGCTACGGCACCGGCGCGGAAACGCTGAGCGACGTCAGTTTTTCGCTGGCGAGCGGCGCATTCTATTTCCTGACCGGCGCGAGCGGCGCGGGCAAGACGTCGCTGTTGCGGCTGTTGTACCTGGCGCAGCGGCCGACGCGCGGCATCGTGCGGCTGTTCGACGAGGATACGGTGATGCTGCCGCGCGATCGCCTGCCAGGTTTTCGGCGGCGCATCGGGGTGGTGTTCCAGGATTTCCGGCTGGTGCCGCATCTGTCGGCCGCGGACAATGTCGCGCTGCCGTTGAGGGTCGCGGGCTGGGCCGAGGACGATCTGGCGCAGCCGGTGGAGGAAATGCTGGCCTGGGTCGGGCTGGGCGACCGTGCCGATGCTCGGCCGGCGACCCTGTCCGGCGGCGAGCAGCAGCGCGTGGCCATCGCTCGCGCGGTGATCGCGCGGCCGGAGATCCTGGTCGCCGACGAGCCGACCGGCAATGTCGACGCCGATATGGCCGAACGCCTGCTGCATCTGTTCGAATCGCTGAACCGGCTGGGCACCACCGTCGTCGTCGCGACCCATGACATGAAGATGCTGAACCGGATTCCGGGCGCGCAGATGATGCGGCTGGACAGCGGGCGGCTGCTCGATCCGACGGGATCGCTGCGCTATCCCGCCCAGAGCCACGCATGAGCGGCCAGCGCGCGAGCGGGGGCAGCACTGCGGGTGAGCGCCGGGTGCTGGACGAAGCCGGCACGGTGCGGGCGATGACCTGGGTCATGGCGATCATGGTCTTCCTGACGATGCTCGCCGCGGCGCTCGGGCTGGCGACCGCGGGCGCCGCGGGCGGGCTCGACCGGCAATTGTCGGGGCGGCTGACGGTGCAACTGACCGGCGGCGACGTCGGCCGGCGGCAGGCCGATGCGGCGGCGCTGGCCGGGCGGCTGGCGGCGATGCCAGGGGTCGGCCAAGCCGCGGCGGTGGAGCGCGAACGGCTTGCCGCGCTGCTGGCGCCCTGGCTGGGCAGCGACGGCGCCGATCCCGAACTGCCGCTGCCCGCGCTGATTGATGTCGACCTGGCCGATGCGCGCGCCTTGCCCGCGGTCGTCGCCGCGGTGCGTGCGGCCCACCCGGATGCGCGGGTGGACCGGCAGGCGGCGTGGATGTCGCCGGTCGGCGGATTCATGCGCACCCTGACCCTGTTGGCCGGCGCGCTGGTGGTGGTGTTGGCCACCGCGACCGCCGCCGTCGTCGTGCTGGCGGCGCGCGCTGGGCTGGAGGCGCACCGCGACACGATCGAAGTCATGCACATGCTGGGATCGACCGATACCCAGCTGGCCAGGCTGTTCCAGCGGCGGATCGCGATCGATGCGGCGATCGGCGGCACGTGCGGCGGGGTGGCGGCGCTGGCGGTGCTGGCGTTCCTGGGTGCGCGGGCATCCGCGCTG
>DASTLZ010000013.1:0-34115 GCA_035714425.1 Sphingomonas sp. | reverse complement strand
CGTGGTCCGCCGATCGAAGGGTCATTCGCAATCGGTGATCCGCACCGGCAAGCTGGCGGTGAACCTGGATGCCAAGACCGTCGAGGTCGACAGCGCCCGCGTCCACCTGACCGGCAAGGAATATGCGATGCTGGAGCTGCTGTCGCTCCGCAAGGGCACGACGCTGACCAAGGAAATGTTCCTCAATCACCTGTATGGCGGCATGGACGAGCCCGAGTTGAAGATCATCGACGTGTTCATCTGCAAGCTGCGCAAGAAGCTCAGCCTGGCGTGCGACGGCGAGAATTACATCGAGACGGTCTGGGGCCGCGGGTATGTGCTGCGCGAACCCGACGAGGTCACGACCGCCCAGGTCGCCTGAACCCCAATCATCAGGGGCGGAAAGGCCGCGGCGCCGGGGGGCACCGCGGCCTTTCTGCATTCCGCAACGGTCGACGGCCGAAACGTGCCGTCAGATGAGATCGCGCCTAGCCCGCCTGCTCCGCAAGAACGGTCAGCCCCTTGCCGTCGACCTCGGCGAAGCCACCGCGGATCGCAACCGTTTCCGGCGTGCCGGCGGCGGTGCGATAGACCTGGAGTTCGCCGTCGCGGATCGTCGACATAAAGGGGGCATGACCCTCCAGCACGCCGAAGTCGCCGTCCGTGCCGGGGACCACGACCATGTGGACGTCTTCCGAGCGGACGAGGCGCTCGGGGGTGACCAGTTCGAAATGCAGGGGCATCAGGCCTCCCCCATCGCGCTTCTTTGCACCATCACGCTTCCTGCGCCATCTTCTCGGCCTTGGCGACCGCTTCGTCGATGCCGCCGACCATGTAGAAGGCCGCCTCCGGCAGGTGATCGTACTCGCCCTCGACCACCGCCTTGAAGCTGCGGATCGTGTCCTCGATCTGGACGAACTTGCCGCTGATACCGGTGAAGACCTCCGCGACGTGGAACGGCTGGCTGAGAAACTTCTGGATCTTGCGCGCGCGCTGGACGGTCAGCTTGTCCTCCTCGGACAGCTCGTCCATCCCGAGGATGGCGATGATGTCCTGCAGCGACTTGTAGCGCTGCAGCGTCGCCTGCACCGCTCGGGCGGTGTCATAATGCTCCTGGCCGACGGTGCGGGGCTCGAGCACGCGGCTGGTCGAATCGAGCGGGTCGACCGCGGGGTAGATGCCCAGCTCCGAGATCGCGCGGTTCAGCGTCGTCGTCGCGTCCAGGTGAGCGAAGGAGGTCGCCGGCGCCGGGTCGGTCAGATCGTCCGCGGGGACGTAGATCGCCTGCACCGAGGTGATCGACCCCTTGTTGGTGGAGGTGATCCGCTCCTGGAGCGCGCCCATGTCGGTCGAGAGCGTCGGCTGATAGCCCACCGCCGACGGGATGCGCCCGAGCAGCGCCGACACTTCGGCGCCCGCCTGGGTGAAGCGGAAGATGTTGTCGACGCAGAACCGCACGTCCTGGCCTTCGACGTCGCGGAAATATTCCGCGATCGTCAGGCCCGACAGTGCGACGCGGGCGCGGGCGCCCGGCGGCTCGTTCATCTGGCCGAACACCAGCGCGACCTTCGATCCTTCCGACTGCGGATTGCCGTCGGCATCCTTGGCGATGACGCCCGCGTCGAGGAATTCGTGGTACAGATCGTTACCCTCGCGGGTCCGCTCGCCGACGCCGGCGAACACCGACGTGCCGCCGTGCCCCTTGGCGATATTGTTGATAAGCTCCTGGATGAGCACGGTCTTGCCGACGCCGGCGCCGCCGAACAGGCCGATCTTGCCGCCCTTCGCATAAGGCGCGAGCAGGTCGATGACCTTGATGCCGGTGACCAGGATCGCATTCTCGGTCGACTGGTCGACGAACAACGGCGCTTCGGCGTGGATCGGGCTGCGCAGGTCGGTCATCACCGGGCCACGCTCGTCGATCGGCTCGCCGATCACGTTCAGGATGCGGCCCAGGGTCGCGGGGCCGACGGGCACGCTGATCTGGCTGCCGGTATCGCGCACCGTCTGGCCGCGGGTCAGCCCCTCGGTCGCGTCCATCGCGATCGTGCGCACGGTGTTCTCGCCCAGATGCTGCGCGACTTCGAGTACCAGGCGGTTCCCGTTGTTGTCGGTCTCCAGCGCGGAGAGGATCGCGGGCAAATTCTCCGGGAAGTGCACGTCGACGACCGCGCCGATCACCTGGGCGATCGTGCCCGTGTTGTTGCTCGTGCCCGTCGACTGTGCCGGGCGGATGTCGGTTACGGCGGTGGCCATGTTCATTCCTTAACGACTGCTATTTGCAGATATGGACGTCACAATAATCTTCAACGCTGCCGCCTTTGTCCCACCATCCAGTCGCCTCACCTGTCAGCCAGGTTGCGGCAATCAGCAGCGGCGCAAGCACGAGAATGATCTGACCGTCTGACCATCCCTTTTTCTCGTGCAACCAGTACGGCACTCCCAAAGCTAAAATCCAAAGCAGGACCAAGCCGACAATAGAGCCGAGACCGGCAGCATATCCCTCTACAACGCCTCCGCCCCCGAGATGATCTCGACCAGTTCGGTGGTGATCGCGGCCTGGCGGGTGCGGTTGTACTGGATGGACAGGCGATTGATCATATCGCCGGCGTTCTTCGTCGCATTCTCCATCGCGTTCATGCGGCTGCCCTGTTCGCTGGCCGCGTTCTCCAGAAGTGCGCCGAACACTTGGATCGCGATATTGCGTGGGAGCAGGTCCGCCAGGATCGCCTCCTCGTTGGGTTCGTACTCGGTCACCGCGCCGGCCGATGTTGACGAAGTTGCCGCGTATAGCGGCACGGGAATGATCTGGCGGCCGGCCGGCTCCTGGACCAAGGCACTGATGAACTTGGCGAAAAACAGATGTGCCACGTCGAACTCGCCGGCGGCGTAGCGTGCGATCAAATCGTCCGCCACTTCGCGGGCATCGTCGAAGCCGAGCTTCTTGATCGCGCCCATCTCATGATCCGCGAGGATCGCCTGCGGGTAGAAGCGCTTGAGGACGCGGCCCTTCTTGCCCGCCAGATAGAATCTGACGGTCTTGCCCTGCGCCGTCAGTTCCTCGGCCTTGCGCCGCGCGGCGCGGACGATGTTGGTGTTGAACGCCCCCGCCAGCCCGCGTTCGGACGTGGCGACGACGATCAGATGCACCTGGTCCTTGCCCGTGCCCGCCAGCAGCGGCGACACGCCGGGGCCGATCGCGACGCGCCCGGCGAGCGCCGCCATCACCCGCTCCAGCCGCTCGGCATACGGACGCCCGGCCACCGCCGCGTCCTGCGCACGGCGCAGCTTGGCGGCGGCGACCATCTTCATCGCCTTGGTGATCTTCTGCGTCGACTTCACCGAGCCGATGCGGATCTTGAGGGCCTTGAGTGACGCCATCGTTTTCCCACTTCGTCATCTCAGCGAAGGCTGAGACCTTTGCCCCCGTCCGCGCCGGGGGCGGCTTGTTACGCGAACGTCTTGGCGAACGCGTCGAGCGCGGCCTTCAGCTTGCCCTTCACCTCGTCGCCCAGGTCGCGCGTGTCGCGGATCTTGGTCAGCACCTCGGGGTGGTTGTTGCGCAGCTCGGTCAGCATCGCCGATTCGTACCGGGTGACGGTTTCGACCGGCACCTTGTCGAGATACCCTTGCGTGCCGGCAAAGATCGACACGGTCTGTTCCTCGAACGGCATCGGCGCGAACTGGCGCTGCTTGAGCAATTCGGTCAGCCGCGCGCCCCGCGCCAGCAGGCGCTGCGTCGACGCGTCCAGATCCGATCCGAACTGCGCGAACGCCGCCATCTCGCGATATTGCGCCAGCTCCAGCTTGATCGAGCCGGACACCTTCTTCATCGCCTTGGTCTGTGCCGCGGACCCGACGCGCGACACCGACAGGCCGACGTTGATCGCGGGCCGGATGCCGGCGAAGAACAGGTCGGTTTCCAGGAAGATCTGGCCGTCGGTGATCGAGATCACGTTGGTCGGGATGTATGCCGACACGTCGCCCGCCTGCGTCTCGATGATCGGCAGCGCGGTCAACGAACCGCCGCCGTTCGCGTCGGACATCTTGGCCGCACGCTCCAGCAGGCGACTGTGCAGGTAGAACACGTCACCGGGATAGGCTTCGCGGCCCGGCGGACGGCGCAGCAGCAGCGACATCTGGCGATACGCCACCGCCTGCTTCGACAGATCGTCATACACGATCAGGGCGTGCATGCCGTTGTCTCGGAAATACTCGCCCATCGCGCAACCGGTATACGGCGCCAGGAATTGCAGCGGCGCCGGCTCCGAAGCCGTCGCCGCGACGACGATGGAATATTCCATCGCGCCGTTTTCTTCCAGCGTCTTGACGATCTGCGCCACCGTCGACCGCTTCTGGCCGACTGCGACGTAGATGCAATACAGCTTCTTCGATTCGTCGTCGCCGGCGTTGGCGGTCTTCTGGTTGATGAACGCGTCGATCGCGACGGCGGACTTGCCGGTCTGGCGATCGCCGATGATGAGTTCGCGCTGGCCACGGCCGACCGGCACCAGCGCGTCGATCGCCTTCAGGCCGGACTGCATTGGCTCACTCACCGACTGGCGCGGAATGATGCCGGGTGCCTTCACTTCGACGCGACTGCGCTGGTCGCTGACGATCGGGCCCTTGCCGTCGATCGGATTGCCCAGGCCATCCACGACGCGCCCGAGCAGGCCGCGACCGACCGGCACGTCGACGATGGTGCCGGTGCGCTTGACGGTGTCGCCTTCGCGGATTTCGGCGTCCGAGCCGAAGATCACGACGCCGACATTGTCCGCCTCCAGGTTCAGGGCCATGCCCTGCACACCATTGGCGAATTCCACCATCTCGCCGGCCTGGACGTTGTCGAGGCCGAAGATGCGCGCGATGCCGTCACCGACGCTCAGCACCTGGCCGGTTTCCGAGACCTGGGCTTCGGTGCCGAAATTGGCGATCTGGTCGCGAATGACGCGGGAGATTTCTGCGGCGCGGATATCCATAGGAATTGTCAGCCTTTCATCGCGCTGGCCAGCGCATTCAAACGAGTACGGATCGACGAATCGATCATCTGCGAGCCGATGCGGACGACCAGTCCGCCCAGCAATTCGGGATCGACCGCCAGGTCGACGTTGACGTCGCGGCCGGCACGCTGGCGCAGCTGCTGTCTCAGTTCGACGACCTGATCGTCGGTCAGCGGATGGGCGCTGGTCACCTCGGCGCTCGCTTCGCCGCGGTGGCGGCTGGCGAGCTGGCGGAATGCGCGCACGATCTGCGGCAAGGCGCCCAACCGACGGTTGCCAGCGATCACGCCCAGGAAGTTCTTCGTGGTGGGGTCGACGCCGATCTGATCGGCCGTCGCCAGCACGGCCTTCACCGCATTGCCGCGCGACACCATCGGGCTGGCGATCAGCAAGCGGAAATCGTCGGAGTCGCGGATCGCGGCCTGCACCGCGCTCAGGCTGGCCTCGACTGCGTCGATCGTCTTGGAATCGCGGGCGAGTTCGAACAACGCGAGCGCATAACGCCCACCCAAGCTAGCCTGAATACCACCGCCGGATGTCTCCACGCGATCCAATTCCCAGTAAAAAAGCGTTAAACGAACGGGTTGCCCGCGGGGGAGAGAAGCCGCAGGCGGCTCCTTCACGAGACGGCGGGCGCGTAGCATCGGGTCCGCCAAGATGCAACCCGCGCCACTGCAGGACGCCGGTTCTCGGCCCAGTCGCCGACCCCGGGCCGCTTACTTCGCGGCGCCCCCCTGCGCCCGGATCCTTGCCCGCGGCGGTGGCGGGCGCGGGCGGCCGTTCCAGCGCCTCGATCGCCGCCGGGCCGCTCATCCCGCCGTCCAGCAACGCCAGCAGCCGGACCGCACCATTATCGCGTCCACCATGCGGATCGGACGCGAGCGGGCGCAACAGCTTGCGCGCATCGTCGGTCGCCCCGTCCAGGATCAATTGCCGCGCGGCCAGGAAGCGCGTGCCCGTGTCCTGGGGCACCAGGTTGCTCGCCCGGTACAGGCCCAGCGCCGCATTCTTGGTCGGCGGCACGTGCTGGATCAAAAACGATTCATAGAATAACGACAGCGCCGCGGCGTTGTTGGGCTCCGCACGATTGGCCTTCACGATCCAGCTGCGCGCCTCGGTCCATGTCTTGGCGTCCGTCGCCTTGGCAAGCACGGCGCGGGCCATGTGGACCCGCGCCTTGTACAGCAACGCCTGCCCGGCCTTCGGATCGACCGCCAGCGCAGCGTCGGCGGCGGCTTCGGATGCGTCCAGTTCGCCCGCGTCGAACGCCATTTCCGCGAGCCAGCCTTGCGCCACCGCGTCGGTCGCGAACGGCTGGGCGACGAGCTTTGCCTTTTTGTACAGCGGCCCTGCGGTTTTCGCATTGACGCCGCGGGTCGATTGCATCCGAAAGCCGATCATCGCGCTTTCGCCCGGCGTCAGCGGCACGACATCGACCTTGGGCACCGCGAACGTGGTCTTGGGCACCCGGATCGCGGGCAGCGTGCTCTTGCTCAGATACGCGCCGAGCTTGCGGTCCAGCACCTTCAGGTCGCCGAAGCTTTCCGTCGCCGCTTCCAGGCTGGGTTTGCCCGCGTTGAACAGCCGCAGATAGGTGTCGAATTGCTTGCGCCGATCCGCGTCGAACATGATGTAATGGGTCAACAGCCAGCCGCGGGCATAGATCGATTCGCGCTGTTCGTCGCTCAGCTTGGCCGGTGGCTCGAACAGTTGGCGGATCGACAGGCCGTTGGCCCGCACCAGGCTGTACGCCCGGTGGTTCGCCGCGCCGCCCAGCCACAAGGCGCCGTCGCGCTCCATCATCGTCGATACGAATTCGGCATAGCCTTCGCCGAACCACGCCGGATAGGCCATCGCGTAATTGCCGAACAGGAAATGGTGGGCATATTCGTGGAACAGCACGATGCGCGGCGTGAGGTCGAACGTGTCCGTGCCCCCCGATCTGGGGGTAAAAGCGATCGATCCGGTGACGCGCGGCACGTAGAATCCCGCGACATTGTCCATCTGCGACATCTTTTGCACCGCCGATATGCTCGGCATCACGAACACCGTCACCTTCGCCGATTCCGCCTTCTCCTGCTCGTCGGTCTGGTGGAAACGGCGGACCATCGCGTCGAAATACTCCAGGTCGCTCGCCTGTTTGCGCAGCGTTGCCTCGCGCGTGTCGGCATAGACGACGAAATGCGCGCTGGTGGCCTTCATCCACGCCGCGTCCGCCGGCGTCGCGCCCGTCGCCAATCCAGCCCCCGCGCCCATCAGCGCCAGCCCAATCATTCCCGCCAAGCGCCTGAAATCGCCTCTCATCATCGTCATGCTCCCCGATCCCCTCACGCTAATCCCGGCCGCCAGGGCTGCCAATGGCCATTCGCGACCGAGTTGCTACAGTCGGGCCGCAAACGACATCGAGGAAAATTGCCATGACCGGAACGATGGACCGCATGACGATGGCCGACCGTGGGGAGATCGGCGTGTACCACGCGCATCCCGTCGGCACCCGCCGCGGCGGGCTGGTGCTGGTGCAGGAGATTTTCGGCGTGACCGACCATATCCGCGAACAGGCGGACAGCTATGCCGCGCAAGGCTACGAGGTGCTCGCCCCCGCCTTGTTCGACCGGGAGCATCCCGGCTTCGAAGCGGACTATTCGGGCAGCGGGCTGGAACGCGGGATCGAACTGGCGCGCAAGCTGCACCCGTTCGAACAATCGCTGAGCGACGTGCAGACATGTGTCGATGCCCTCGCGCCGGACGGCCCCGTATTCGTGGTCGGCTATTGCTACGGCGGATCGGTGGCGTGGTTCGCGGCGACGCGGATGCATAACGTCGCCGCCGCATCGGGCTATTACGGCGGCCAGATCCCGGCGGCAGCGGATGAGGCGCCGAAGGTGCCGGTCATCCTCCATTTCGGCCGCTTCGATCACGGCATTCCGATGGAGCGCGTCGATGCCGTCATCGCCAGGGATTGGCCGCTGGCAACCGTCCACGTCTACGATGCCGGCCACGGCTTCAATTCGGATCGGCGCAAGGATTATCACGCGCCCTCCGCCGATCTGGCGCGCGAACGCACCCTTGCGCTGTTCCATGCCAACGGCGGATGATGACCCGTGGCGAGCGGTTCGAGCGCAAGCGCCGGTTTGAGCGCAAGCCGCGGTTTGAGCGCAAGCGGCGGGATGGTGCGGGTGCGGCGGGGCGCTACACCGGCGCGATGACGCACATCGATCCCGACGCCGCCTGGGCCGCCTTTTGCGCACGCGACCGCCAGCAGGACGGCGCCTTCGTCGGCGCGGTCCGTACCACCGGCATCTATTGCCGGCCCAGCTGCCCGGCCCGCCATCCCAAGCGCGAGAACATGGCCTTCTACCGCGATGGGGAGGCTGCACGCGCGGCCGGCTTTCGCGCCTGCCTGCGCTGCAAGCCCGATGCGGTGGCGCGGGACAGGGTTGCGATTGCCGAAGCGCTGGCTGCGCTGGCGGCCAGCCACGGCGGCATCGCACTAGACGTGCTGGCCGCGCGGGTCGGCTATGCCCCGCACCATTTCCACCGCCTGTTCAAACGCGCGACCGGCGTCACCCCCGCCGCCTTCGCCCGCGGCAGGCAGGCGACCCGCGCAGCCGAAGCGCTGAGCGCCGGCGCGCGCGTGACCGACGCGATCTACGATGCCGGCTATTCCGCGCCGAGCCGCTTCTACGAAGGCGCCGCCGGTCGGCTGGGCATGGCGCCCAGCGCCTGGGCACGCGGCGGCGCGGGCGTGACGATCCGCTGGACGATCGCCGCGACCTCGCTGGGGCCGATGCTGGTCGCCGCGACGGACAAGGGCCTGTGCCGTGTGTCCTTCGACGAGGACGCAGCGGCGCTCGCCACCCGCTTCCCCGCCGCGACGATCGTCGCTGGCGACGAAGCGCTGGCCGCGCTGGCGACGGATGTCGTCGCCGTCGTCGAAGCCCCCGGCCGCGCGCACGATCTGCCCCTCGACGTGCGCGGCACCGCCTTTCAGGAAGCGGTGTGGCAGGCGCTGAAGACCATTCCCGCTGGCGAAACCCGTACCTATACGCAATTGGCCGCCTTGGCCGGCAACGCCGCTGCGGTCCGCGCGGCGGGCAGCGCCTGCGGTGCCAACCCCCTCGCCCTCCTCGTCCCCTGCCACCGCGCCCAACGCAGCGACGGCACATTGGGCGGCTACGCCTACGGCTTGCACCGCAAGCGCACGTTGCTGGCGCGCGAACGCGAGTGACGGGGGGCCATAAAGCCCCCTACCCCTCGCGATACGCAGGCAGCGCCAGTTTCCAGCGCATCGCGGCAGCGCGCAGGGTGAAGCCGGCGCTGGCAGCGATCAGGGCGGCGGCGACGGTAGGCATACCGGCCAGCACCAGCGCAACGTGCAGGGCAGATGCCAACGCTGCGGCGGTCACGTAGAGTTCGGGGCGCATCAGAATCGAAGGCTCGCCCGCCAGCACATCGCGAAAGATGCCGCCGACGCATGCCGTCACCACACCCATCAGCGCGGCCGGCACCGGCGGCACGCCATACCCCAGCGCCTTGCCCGCGCCATAAACCGCATATGCGGCGAGCCCGACCGCGTCGAACCAATCGAGCGCCGCGCCGCGCCACCAGCGCATCGGCGTGGTCCAGATCAGGAACGCCGCGATCAGGCACACCGATGCCGCACGCGGATCGTGGACCCAGAACACCGGCGCACCGATCAGCAGGTCGCGCACCGTGCCACCACCGACGCCGGTCAGCAGCGCGAAGAACGTCGCGGTCACGATCGTCTGCCGCCGCCGCACCGCCGCCAGTGCACCCGATGCGGCGAACACCGTCAGCCCGGCAACGTCGAGCCAAGGCGCGGCGGCGGGAAGCATGTGGACGGAGTCGATCATGATGGTCTCGCTTCAATCCGCACCGCCGTTGTGCTGCGTTCATGCAACCCACGATAGGTTCCCGACGTTGCACCGACAGTTCATGAATTCAACGACGGGAGTTCGAAAAATGCGTAAACTGCTGCTCGCCTTGGGATGCACCGCGATGGTCGTCCCGACATTGGTTGTTCCCGTGACTGCGGCCGATGCGCAGCGTCGCGCGAAGTATCGGGAATGGCGCGATGATCGCGGCCGCACCCGTTGCCGCAAGCCGGATGGCACCACCGGCCTCGTCGTCGGCGGCGTCGCCGGCGCGCTGCTCGGCCGCACCATCGATACGGGCGGCGACCGGACGCTGGGCACGCTGGGCGGCGCCGCTGCTGGCGCACTTGCCGGCCGCGCGATCGATCGTGGCGGCAGCAACAATCGTCGCTGCCGCTAAGTCGGTCGAAACCGTTGGACAGAGGGCGCCGCGATCCGATCGCGGCGCCCTTTTTCGTCCGCCTCCGCCGGGGTCATTTCGGGGCTGTCGCTAAGGTGAACACGGCGTAGTTTTGCGTTCACGCAACCTCCCGCGCCGCCGGGATGTTTTACCTGCATCAACAAATAGGAACATCAATGATGCGCATCGCCATCCTGTCGGCTGCTCTTGCCGCCACCGCCTTCGGCGCCATGCCCGCGGTCGCGCAGACGCCGCAACAAGCCAGTCGCGAATATCGCGACGACGTGCGCGATGCCCGCCGCGACTATCGCCGCGACGCGCGCCGTGCCAATTCGCCGCGTGACGTGCGCGACGCGCGCCAGGAATACCGCGAAGACGTCCGCGACGCGCGCAACGATCGCCGCGACGACGTGCGCGACTACCGGCAGGATCGGCGCCAGGACGCGCGCCGTGCCGGCTAAGCCAGTGGTGCCCGCGATTTTCGCCAGTTCCGCAGCTACGATTACAACCGCTACGAACGCGGCCAGCGGGGCTATTTCGCCGAAAATTACTATCGTGACGGCCGCTATTACCAGCCGGTGCGGCTCAGCCGGAACGACCGCGTGTATCGCGGCGGCAACGGCCGATATTATTGCCGCCGTTCGGACGGCACCACCGGCCTGATCGTCGGCGGCCTTGCCGGCGGTGCGTTGGGCAATGTCATCGCCGGCGGCGGATCGCGCCTGCTGGGCACGCTGATCGGCGCGGGTGGCGGCGCGGTACTGGGCCAGTCGATCGACCGTGGGCAGGTGGTCTGCCGCTGATTCCGTTCCTGCCCCGGTTCCGGCCGGGGCAGGCGCATCACGCGTCGCGCGTCACCACAAGACGCCCTTGACGGGCGCCAGCGGTTCCGGTGCCGGCTCACCGATCGATTGCAGCAAGTCAATCTCGATCGTCCGGCACATCGCGCTCAACGGCACGTCGTGCACCGTATTGGAAAACGGATCGACCAGATCGTCGCCGATGCGCAGCACCGCCAGGAACATCAGCCCCGCGATCGTCGACCCCACCGGCGTGGCGAGCCCCAGCGTTTCGACCAGCCCGATCGGCAACAGCACGCAGAACAGGCGCGTGAACAGTTCGGGAAAGAAGCGATATTGATTGGGCAGCGGCGTGTTCTTCAACCGCTCCATGCCCCCTTGGGCATTGGCGATATCGACGAGCACCGTCTCGATCTGCGCTTGCTGAATGGTGTCGAGCCAGCCCTGCCGCACAGCATCGGCGATGCGCCGCCCGGTGCCGTCCAGAATGCCGTTGGCGACGTTGACGCGCAGCATCGGCACGTCCGCTTCTTCGGGCGACAGGAACCGCAACAGATCGTCGCGCACCGGCTGTCGCCGCAATTGGCAGCGCAGCGCGTTGACGTAGGCGACCTGGCGCAGCACGATCGTCCGCTTCAGGTCATGCGCTTCGGGCTCGGGCAGCCAGTTGCGCGCGGCCCGCGACAGGCTGCGCGATGCGTTTATCATCGCTCCCCACAGCGTGCGCCCTTCCCACCACCGCTGGTAAGCGGAATTGTCGCGAAACCCCAGGAACAGCGCCAGCGCGGTGCCGAACAGGCTCAGCGGCAGCGACGGTGCACGGAACGGCAACAGATAATAGAGCGTCGTGACCGCGCAGTCCCAGACGAACAGCGCCAACAGCGGCTTCCAAACCTCGCCTACGATCTGGTGGAACCGCGGTGTGCTGGCGACGATCATAGCTCTGCCCCTGGCCCTAGTCGTGATGCGCGCGGGGTAGCGCACGCCTTCGCATCTGTCCCCCGCTCATGCCCTTACCCGGTCAGCGCGCGGTCGCGCAGGCCCCGCCAAACGCGTACCGCCTGCACCGTCTCTGCCACGTCGTGCACGCGCAGCATCTGCACTCCCGCATCCAGCCCGCGCATCGCCAGCGCGAGGGATCCGCCCAGCCGCGCATCGACCGGCGCTTCGTTCGACAAGGCACCGATCATCCGCTTGCGGCTAGCGCCCAGCATCACCGGACAGCCCAACCCGTGGAACGCCGCCAGTCCGTTGACCAGCGCCAGATTGTCGGACAGCGACTTGCCGAAACCGATGCCCGGATCGATCGCGATCCGCGCCCGCGCGACGCCGCCGGCGACCAGCGCGGCGATCCGCGCTTCCAGCCACGCGAAGACATCTCCCACCACGTCGCCATATCCGACGCGGGCATGGCCGCCCGCCTTGGGATCGGGCGAGTGCATCACGATCACCGGGCAACCTGCGCTTGCCACCATCTCCAGCGCGCGATCGTCCCACAGCAGCGCGGACACGTCATTGACGATCGCCGCCCCCGCCGCCAGCGCCGCATCCATGACGGCGGCCTTGCGCGTATCGATCGACACCAATGTGCCGGCTGCTGCCAGCCGCTCGATGACCGGAACCGCGCGCGCGATCTCGTCGCCTTCCCACACCGCCGCGGCGCCCGGCCGCGTCGATTCCCCCCCGACGTCGATCAGCGCGGCACCGGCCGCCGCCATGTCGATCCCCACAGCCGCCGCCGCTGCCGGATCGCCGTCGTGCCGGCCGGCGTCGGAAAAGCTGTCGGGCGTCACGTTCAGGATCGCGGCGACGCACGGCTGATCGAAGCGCAGCGTCCTCTCCCCCAACACCCACGCCGGGCGCGCAGCGACGAACGCCGCGTGCAGCGCCAGGCCTCGCGCACCCAGGCCCGCCACCTCGGCAACCGGCACCGTCCAGCGCCGCCCCTGGTCCACCGCCTCATAAGCGGCGTAAAAGATCATCCCCCCCGCCAGCCGCGCGACGCTGCCGTCGGGTTGGCCGACCGGCGTGTCGACGAAACGCGCGGGGCGCAGGTACAGGGTCAATTTCGGTTCAGCCCCATCTCACGGCTTTGCAACTTCGATTTCCACAGCCCCTCGACCCGCTCGATGGAGTCGCGACTTTCCGTCGAGGCTGCGACATAGAGCACGCTGACCCGGTAGTCCTCCGGGTTCCGGCTTTTCAGCGCGACGTTGCCGCCGTGCCCGTTTTGGGCATATTCCAGCCACCGTCCTAAAAGGCCCTCGGCCCCCGAAGCGGAGCCAACATATTGTTCGCGCGTGCGAGGACAGGTCAAAAGGTACACGCCGTGCACCGCCGCCAGCGCGGTGCGCCACCCCATAGGCATGGCTTCGATATCCGATAATTGGGCGCAGAACGACAGATAGCCGGGAAACGGCGGCTCGACGAAATGCTCTTGCAGTTCGATGATAGGCTTCGCCTGCCGGTGAGCGCGTTGCGCCCAACTGCGCGTACCGCTGCCCCAGCCGATCACCAGTTTGCCGCTATATTCGGACAACGGCTGCAAGCGCTCCGTCGCGTAGAAGTCATAGTCGGCCAAGGTTTCGGCGGTGCGGCCGCTGATCGGGTCAATCCAACCCGACGGCACGCAAGCGGCTGTACCAACGCGGTAGAGACCGACGAACAGCGTCTTCCCGCCGGGCGAAACGACGAAACTCGCCCAATATGGCGAGGCGAAATACGCTCGTCGCGACGCTTTCTGGATACGCTGATAATCGTCGAAGCTGACATCGTCGTCGCGCCACAAGGCGTAGGGTGTGCGACCATGCCGCCGTGTTTCATGGCGAAGCAGGCGCACATGATGTGGATCGATGCCCTCTTCAACGAGCACGCTGTTGAAGGTCAGGCCCATGTCAAGGCTGCGTCGCCAGCAGATAGGTCTGGCGCAAGGCGTCGATCGGGGACAGTGCGCCGCCCGTGTCGTGGCACCAGAAGGTCCAGCCGTTGCACGCGGGCGCCTTTTGCAGGATCGCGCCCAGCTTGTGGATCGATCCCGTCTCGCCGCACTCGCTCAGCAGCGAACCGTCGGCGCGCACGGTCGCGCGCCAGCGGCGCTTGATGTCGGTCAGGACGGCGCCGGGCGCCAGATAGCCGGTTTCGACGATCGTGCCGAACGCCACCTTGGGCTGGCTGCGCGGGCTCTGCATCGTCTTCAGCGCGGACTCGTCGAGCGGCAGCGCCGCGGCGATCCGCTCCTGCGCGACGGCGATGTAATCGTCCTCGCGCTCGATCCCGATCCAGCGCCGGCCCAGCCGCTTGGCGACCGCGCCCGTCGTGCCGGTGCCGAAGAACGGATCGACCACCACGTCGCCCGGCTTCGTGCAGGCCAGCAGGATGCGGTACAGCAACGCCTCCGGCTTCTGGGTCGGGTGGACCTTGACCCCACCTTCCTTCAATCGCTCCTGCCCGCCGCAGATCGGGAAATCCCAGTCGGAGCGCATCTGCAATTCGTCGTTCAGCGTCTTCATGCTGCGGTAATTGAACGTGTATTTCGCGCCTTCGCCCGTGGAGGCCCAGATCAGCGTCTCGTGCGCGTTGGTGAAGCGGGTGCCGCGGAAATTGGGCATCGGATTGGCCTTGCGCCAGACGATGTCGTTCAGGATCCAATAGCCCAGGTCCTGCACCGCCGCCCCGACCCGAAAGATGTTGTGGTACGATCCGATGACCCACAGCGTGCCGTCGTCCTTCAGGATGCGCCGCGCTTCGGCCAGCCAGGCGCGGGTGAAGCTATCATAAGCGGCGAAGGTGTCGAACTTGTCCCAATCGTCCGTGACGGCATCGACGTGGCTGCCGTCCGGGCGGAACAATTCGCCGCCCAGTTGCAGGTTATAGGGCGGATCGGCGAAGACCATGTCGACCGACTTGGCCGGCAGCGCACGCATCGCGGCGATGCAATCGCCGCGGATAATGGTGTCGATCGGCAGCGCCGCGGCCGGCGATACCGCCTCCGCCGCCTTGCGCGGTCGCGCGATCGTCGCCGTCTGCCCCATAATTCCCCCCATCCAAGGCCGCCGAAATCATCGGAAGTGGCGGACTCCGTCAAGCGAACATTGGTTAACGAAAAGGCTTGCCATCTGGTTAACTCGGCGAGGGAGCAAGACCAGTGGCAGATGTTGGGGTGCCGGCCGACATAGGGCAGCCATAGGTAGTGGTGTGGCGCGAAAGACTCATGATCCGCCTCGCTGGGGGTGGTGTCACAGCAGCAGGCCGGTGTCGACCGCCCTGACTGGTGCGAAGCTGCGGCGGTGGAGGGGCGAAGGGCCGTGGGCGCGCAGCGCGGCGAGGTGGCGGGGGCAGCCATAGCCCTTGTTCGAATGCCATTCGTACATCGGATGCGCTTTGGCCGCGGCGATCATGATCGTGTCGCGGGTGTGCTTGGCGACGATCGAGGCGGCGGCGATCGACAGCGATTTGGCGTCGCCGCCGACGATCGCGGTCGCGGGATGGCCCCAGCGCGGCAGGCGGTTGCCATCGACCAGGACATGGCCGGGGGGGCTGCCCAGCGTCGCGGCGAGGGCATCGACGGCCAGCGTCATCGCCTTCATCGTCGCCCAATAGATGTTGATCCGGTCGATCTCGTCGGGCTCGACGATGCCGACGCCGATCGCGGCGCAGCCCTGCAACCGGCCAAACAGGCGTTCTCGCTCTGCGGCGGATAACTGCTTGGAATCGTTGAGGCCGCGGGGCACGCCCTTGGCCGGCAGGATCACCGCGGCGGCGACGACCGGCCCGGCCAGCGGCCCCCGGCCCGCTTCGTCGACCCCGGCCACGGGGGCGAGGCAGAGTTTTTCGTGGCGCAGCGAGGGGCGCGACGAAAGGCGGGGCAGCGGCTTGGTCATGCCCAGTTTTCAACGGCTTGCTGGCCAAGGGGGCCGTGCCCTTTGCCTAGACCGGGCGCGGCGAGGATCGCGGCGCGAACGAAGGATACCGCGCGGACGAACGCCGCTTCGATGGGCAGGCCGGCGCCGAGCCCGCATGCGATGGCGCTTGCCAGGGTGCAGCCGGTGCCGTGGGTATGGGCGGTTTCGATCCGCTCGCCGTCGACCGTACGGACCGGACCGGCGGGGGAGATCAGGCGATCGACGACCGTCGGGCCTTCGGAATGTCCTCCCTTTGCAATCAGATAGCAGCCATGCGCCAGCACCGACGCTTCGCCACCGAGCGCCGCGAGTTCGGGGATGTTGGGGGTGACGACGGTGGCGATGGCCATCAGCCGGGCGAAGGCGGCGATCGTCGCTGTGTCGGCAAGGACCGACCCGCTGGTCGCGATCATCACCGGATCGAAGACGATCGGCACGCTCAGTCCGGCGAGCACGTCGGCCACTGCATGCGCCGTTTCGGCTGATCCGATCATGCCGATCTTCACCGCGTCGGCGCCTATGTCATTGATACAGCTTCGGATTTGCGCGACGACCATGTCGCTGGGCACGGCATGCACTGCCTGCACGCCCAGCGTATTCTGCGCCGTGATGGCAGTGATCGCCGTCATCGCGTGGCCGCCAAGCATCGTGATCGTCTTGATATCGGCCTGTATTCCGGCGCCGCCCCCGGAGTCCGACCCGGCGATGACGAGGATGCGCGGGGTCATCCGGCGAACCGCCGCTGGACCGAAGCCGGGTTCGTTTTCAACGACTTGCCGACCCGCGCCGGGCGATCGAGCAGCTCGCCGGCGCAATTGGGGCAGCGATCGTCCAGCGCATCGGCGCAGTCGGCGCAGAAGGTGCATTCGAACGAGCAGATGAACGCGCCGGCTTCGTCGGCGGGAAGGTCCGTGCCGCAGCGTTCGCAATCGGGACGCATTTCGAGCATCGCTTTTTCCCTGAAAATTTCACGTGCGCGCGCCGATTAGCGCAAATTGCGATGTTTTTCGCGAAAACCGCGCTCCGTGAACGCAAATCGGCGTGTTTTCACCACCCGCTTTTTCCAACAGGGCATTTCACCCCGCCGCCACCCGGACGGCGTCGCAAATCCCGTCGACGATGCGTTCGATTTCGCCGCGATCCTCGCCCTCCGCCATCACCCGGATCACCGGTTCGGTGCCCGATGGGCGGATGAGCAGACGGCCGCGGCCGGCGAGCGTCGCTTCGGCCTGGACGATCGCGGCCTTGACCCGTTCGTCGGCCAGCGGCTTGCCGCCGGCGAAGCGGACGTTCTTGAGCAATTGCGGCAGCGGTTCGAAGCGGTGGAGGACTTCGCTGGCCGGAGCGCCCGCCCGGCGGACCTCGGCGAGGATCTGAAGCGCGGCGACCAGGCCGTCGCCGGTGGTCGCGTAATCGCTGAGGATGATATGCCCGGATTGCTCGCCGCCGACATTATAGCCGCGCGCGCGCATCGCCTCCAGCACATGGCGATCGCCCACCTGGGTGCGGACCAGCCCCAGCCCCTGCGCGGCCAGATGGCGTTCGAGCCCCAGGTTGGACATGACCGTCGCGACCAGCCCGCCGCCGGCCAGCCGGCCCGCGCGCGCCCATGCCGCCGCGATCGTCGCCATCAGCTGATCGCCGTCGACGATGCGGCCGGTTTCGTCGACGACGATCAGGCGATCGGCATCGCCGTCCAGCGCGATGCCGATCGCGGCGCCGCTGGCCACCACGGTTTCCGCCAGCGCTTCGGGCGCGGTCGATCCGACGCCGGCGTTGATGTTGACCCCGTTGGGCGTCACCCCGATCGCGACGATATCCGCACCCAATTCCCACAAGGCGGCCGGCGCGACCTTGTACGCCGCGCCGTTCGCGCAATCGATGACGATGCGCATGCCGTCGAGCCGCAGGTCGGTGGGGAACGTCGATTTGGCGGCGTGGATGTAGCGCCCCTGCGCATCGTCGACGCGGCGCGCGCGGCCGATGCGGCTGGCCGGGACCAGCACGCTGTCGCCGTCGATCAGCGCCTCGATCGCGTCTTCGGCTTCGTCGGACAATTTATAGCCGTCCGGCCCGAACAGCTTGATGCCGTTGTCGGCGAAAGGGTTATGGCTGGCGGAGATCATCACGCCCAGATCGGCGCGCATCGCCTGCGTCAGCATCGCGACCGCGGGCGTCGGCATCGGCCCGACCATCACCACGTCCATGCCGACGCTGGTGAAGCCCGCGACCAGCGCCGATTCGAGCATATAGCCGCTGAGGCGCGTATCCTTGCCGATCACCACGCGGTGGCGGTGATCGCCGCGCAGGAAATAGGCGCCGGCCGCCATGCCGACCTTCATCGCCATCGCCGCGGTCATCGCGCCCGCGTTGGTCAGGCCGCGGATGCCATCGGTGCCGAAATATTTTCTTGCCATCGTCGCCCTGCGCCTGTCCGTATCGGCTCCCCAAGCGCTGATAGCGTGTGGACAACGAAAGGGCGAGCATGTCGCAGGCGACACGAATACTCCTGAGCCTGATCGTCGGGCTGATCGCGGGGGTCGGCATCGCCGCCGCCTCCCCCGCTGTGGCCGTACATGCCGTACTGATCGCGCAGCCGATCGGGACGTTGTGGCTCAACGGATTGCAGATGACGATCGTGCCGCTGGTCGTGTCGCTGCTGGTGACCGGCATCGCCGCGACCGCGCAAGCGGTGCGCGCGGGCCGCGTGGCGACGCGGGCGATCACCCTTATCATGGCGATCCTGTTCGCGTCCGCCGCGACCGCCGCGATCCTGACGCCGCTGCTGCTCGACCTTGTGCCGTTGCCGTCGGCGTCGGCGGCCGCGCTGCGTTCCGCGCTGATCGGTGCAGCGCCGGCGCAGCCGGTGCCGCCGTTCGGCGCGTTCGTGGTGTCGATCGTCCCGACCAACGTGCTGCGTGCCGCGGCGGACAACGCGTTCCTGTCGCTGATCGTGTTCACATTGGTCTTCGCCTTCGCCGTCACCCGGATCGACGCCGAGGGGCGCGACCGGATCACCGGATTCTTCGCCGCGCTGCGCGAGACGATGCTGGTCGTCATCGACTGGGTCCTGTGGCTGGCGCCGATCGGCGTCTTCGCGCTGGCGCTGGGCGTGGGGGCGAGCGCGGGCACCGCGGCGTTCGGTGCGCTGCTGCATTATGTCGTCATCGTATCGTCGCTGGGCATCGTGATGGGGCTGGCCGCCTATCCGCTGGCGCGGTGGGGCGGGCGGGTGCCGCTCGGGCGGTTCGCGCGCACTGCCTTGCCGGTGCAGGCGCTGGCGATCAGCACGCAATCTTCGCTCGCGTGCCTGCCGGCGATGCTGAAGGGGGCCGAGGGGCTGGCGGTGCGACCGGCGACGGCGGGGGTCGTCCTGCCCCTGTCGGTGGCGATGCTGCGCGCGACCGGGCCGGCGATGAACCTGGCGGTGGCGATCTATGTCGCGCGCTGGTTCGGGATCGAGATTTCGGCGTTCGCGATGGTGACCGCCGTCATCATCGCCGCGCTGACGTCGCTGGGTGCGGTCAGCCTGCCGGGGCAGATCAGCTTCATCAGCTCGATCGCGCCGATCGCCGCGACGCTGGGCATCCCCCTCGCCCCGTTCGGCCTGCTGGTGGCGGTGGAGACCATCCCCGACATCTTTCGCACGCTGGGCAACGTGACCGCCGACCTGGCGGTGACGGCGACGGTGGAGGCGCGGAGCGTGGGGGATGGGGCGGAGGGGTGAAGCGGGATGGGAGGGATCAATCCGAAATCGAAGCACCACCCCGGCGAAGGCCGGGGCCCAGTTGCGAAGGTGGATGTAACCGGAGACAGCGTTACACCACGACCGCCTCCCACCTGGGCCCCGGCCTCCGCCGGGGTGGCGCGTGCGTGCTGGGCGGCGGAGACAGCGTTACGCCGCGACCGTCTCCCACCTGGGCCCCGGCCTTCGCCGGGGTGGTGGCGAGGTCTTTCGCATGGCAACGTGACCGCCGACCTGGCCGTGACGGCGACGGTGGAGGCGCGGAGCGTGGAGATGCGCAAGCGGTGGGGGGGTGCGGCGGAGGTGGGATGACGGATCGCTCCGAAATCGAAGCACCATTCCGGCGAAGGCCGGGGCCCAGTCGCGAAGGTGGGTGTCACAGGAGACAGCGTTACGCCACGACCGTCTCCCACCTGGGCCCCGGCCTTCGCCGGGGTGGTTCGTACGTGCTGGGCGGCGGAGACAGCGTTACGCCACGGCCGTCTCCCACCTGGGCCCCGGCCTTTGCCGGGGTGGTTCGTGCGTGCTGGTGGAGGTGTCGGCCCCTGGGCAAGCCGCCCCGCGTCATCATTGCACGCCGTGCATCCACTTGCGGATCAGCGGCGAGAGCAGCAGGAGCAGGACGCCGATGGCGGCGGCGACCAGGCCGATCGTCCAGAACACGCCGTTATAGGTATCCAGGCTGACCTTCAGGTTGGTCACCTGGCCGCCGACCGTCTCGACGCTGGCGACCTGTGCGACGACGCCCGCGACATATTGTGCGACCGAGATCGACAGGAACCATACCCCCATCATGAGCCCGACGACGCGCGCGATCGACAGCTTGGTTATCATCGACAGCCCGACCGGCGAGATGCACAATTCGGCCAGCGAGTGGATCAGGTACAATCCCGCCAGCCACCAGATGCCGACCTTGAAATCCGCGCCCGCGAACTGCCCGCCCCAGACCAGGAACAGGAAGCCCAGGCCGACACCGACCAGGGCGATGCCGAACTTGACCGGGATCGACGGCTCGATCCCGCGCCTGGCCAGATTGGTCCACAGGCTGGCCAGCACGGGGGCGAAGATGACGATGAAGGCGGCGTTGAAGAATTGCGTCTGCCCCGCCGAGATCGAGAACAGCCCGAACACGCTGAGATCGGTGTTGCGATCGGCGTAGAGCGTCAGCGACGATCCCGCCTGTTCGAACAATGTCCAGAACACGACGTTGAACACGATCAGCACCATCGCCGCGCACATCATCTGGAACTCGCGCCGGTCGCCCTTGACGAACGACCAGCCCAGGATCGCGGGCACGCCCAGCAGGAAGGTGCCGAACAGCAATTTGCCCATCAGCGACAGCGACGCGATATAGCCGACGATGCCCGACCCCGGCACCGGCTCGGCCGCGTTCATCAGATTGACGAACAGCAGGTAGAACAGCGGCACGCCGAGCAGCGCGGCAGCGAAGATGCCCAAGGCCCGATCCGGGCCACCATCCGGTCCGCCGCGCACCGGTGGCTCGCCGTAGCCGTTCAGCTTGCCGCCATCGAACTGGATCAGGACGAACGAGAACAGCATGCCGACCGCGGCAAGGCCGAACCCCGCCCACCATCCGACCGTCACCGCCAGGAACGGGCACAGGATCTGCGACCCCAGCGATCCCAGGTTGATGCCCATGTAAAAGATCGTGAAGCCGGTATCGCGACGCCGGTCGCCGACCGGATACAATTCGCCGACCATCGTCGAGATATTGGGTTTGAAGAATCCGTTGCCCACCGACACCATGCACAAGGCGAGCAGCATGACCGTCACATAGAACGGGCTGCGCGTGGCGTCGGAGACGAAGGCGTCGGGCGCGACGTGGCGCACGACGGTGTCGTCGGGGCCGAGCAGGTCGACGCTGCGATCGTCGTTGCCCTTGATCTTCAGCCGCTGCGCGCCGTCCAGGACGTAGCGGGTTTCCTGGCCGTTCTGTTCGACGACCTGCACGTCGTAACGCTGGCCGGCGATCGTCGCGAACGGCTGCGCCGTCTGGCCGCCGAAGCACAAGGTGAAATAGCCCAGGCTCATCAGGATCGCGCCGAACTTCACCGCGCGTTTGGACCCCAGATATTGATCCGCCAGATAGCCGCCGATCAGCGGCGTCAGATACACGAGCGCGGTGAAGCCGCCGTACAGGCCGGTGGCGGCGCGATCGCCGAAGATGAAATGCTTCGTCAGGTACAGCGTGAGCAGCGCGCGCATGCCGTAATAGCCGAACCGTTCCCACATCTCGGTGGTGAACAGCCGGGCGAGCTGGCGCGGGTGGCCGAACCAGGTGGCCTGCGCGGCCGGATCGACGTGGCTGATATCGGGTTCGCCACGCGCGTCCGCGGTCGGGGTGTCCACCATGTGTCGTTACGCTCCCTGATGCGCTCGCCCGCCCTCGTGCCGTGGCGGATTGTCGCCCCGGACCCTAGCGTGCGTTGTAAATTGCGCAACGTCCGCGCTACGGACGCGCGATGTTCAACGACACCTCTTCGCCGCTTGCGCTGCTCGCCACCCGCCGCTCGGGCAAGCCGCGCGATCTCGTCGCGCCCGGACCCGACGCGGACCAGCTGGCGCGCATCCTGACGATCGCGGCGCGCACGCCCGATCATGGCAAGCTCAGCCCCTGGCGGTTCGTGGTGATCGACGATCGTGCGGCGCTGTCGGCGCTGTTGGCGCGGGCGTCGCGGGCGGAGCGGCCTGCGGCGCCGGTGGGCGAAGTGGCGGCGCTCGATCAGTTCGCGCATCAGGCGCCCACGTTGGTCGTGGTGCTGTCCAGCCCGCAGCCGGAGAGCCATATTCCGGTGTGGGAACAGGAATTGTCGGCGGGGGCCGTGTGCATGAACCTGCTGCACGCCGCGCACGCCAGCGGCTTTGCCGGGGGGTGGCTGACCGGTTGGGCCAGTAGTTCGCCGATGGTGCGCGACGCGTTGGGGCGCGCGCCGGAGCGGATCGCGGGGTTCGTGTTCCTGGGCACGCCCGCGCGCGCGCTGGACGAACGGCCGCGGCCGGACATGGCGCGGATCGTGGCGCACTGGCCCCTGACCCTAACCGGCCCCCGCCCCTCCTGACCCTAACCTGACCCTTAACCTGTCTGGCGTTCCAGCAGGTCGTCCATGTCGAGGCCCAGCAGCACGATATGTTCGCGGATCCGCGGCCAGTGGGAATTCACGAAAAGGTCGCGCTCGGTGATGCGCAGGCGTTCGGCGGCGCCGGGGAGGACGAACATGCCGACGCCGCGGCGGACCTCGACATAGCCGTCGTCCTGGAAGCTCTGATACGCCTTCGCCACGGTCAGCGGGTTGGCCCCGTGTTCGGCGGCCAACGCGCGGACCGACGGCAGCTGGTCGCCTGCTGCAAATTCCCCCCGCAGAATAGCCGCCGCGATGCCGCCGCGCAGGCGGATGTAGACCGGGCTGTCGTCGCCGTTCAGAGCTGTCATGGGCTGTTCAGGGCTGTCATGGTGTGATCGTACACCAAATGACCGCCGAGTCGAGTCCGTCGCCCCACCCCCCCTGGGGAGAGGTCAGGGGCGGATCGCTCCGCCCTGTGCCATCCCACCCCTAGAACCGCGTGCGGACGCCCAGGCGGAAGGTGCGGCCGAGGACGTCGTAGAGTTGGGAGTTGATGCCCGGGCTGATGCCCGTCGACGGCGCGGGTTCGGGGTTCTTGTCGAACACATTGTCGACGCGGACATACGCGCTGACTTCGCGCGTCAGGTTCACGCTGCCGCCGGCGTCGAGATAGAAGGTGCCGGGCATCGTGTTGTCGTTCACCGTGGGATTGTTGTTGGTCGAAACCGGGCAGTTCGTGCTGCATTCGATCCATTCGTTCGAATAGACGCCGTTGCTGATGAAGCGTTGGGTGAGCGACACGCTGAACCCATCGGTGTCCCAGCTTTGGGTCAGCAGCCCTTTCCAGTCGGGCGTGGTGCCGCTGTTGACGCCGGCGGCGTCGGTCGGGATCGAGCCGATGACGTTGGAGGTCGTGACCAGATCGATGACATGCGTCGCCAGGCCGCGAAAGGTGAGCCGGCCCGGCAGGCCGATGCCGGACAGCGGCACGCGGTACGATGCCTCGATATCGATGCCCCTGGTGCGGATGCTGGCAGCGTTGAAGGCAGTGACCTGAACGAAATTGGCGCCCGGCGTCGGGCTGTTCAACAGCGTGGCGGCGCATTGATCCTGCGCGCCCTGATCGCACAGGTCGACGATCTGCTGCGCGCCCAGCGAGATGATCGCGTTGTCCAGGTCGATGTCGTAATAATCGGCGGAGAACGCGAAGCCGGGCAGCCAGCTGGGTTCGGCATAGACGATGCCGACTTCGCTGCTGCGCCCGATTTCGGGCCGTAGATTGGTGTTCCCCGCGACCCGGTTCTGGATGTTGATGACGTTGCCGCGGTACAGGACGGTCGCGTTGGTCACGATCTGTGCGGCGAACAGCTCGCTGAGGTTGGGCGCGCGCACGTCGCGCGACGTGGTAGCCCGCAGGCGCAGGCCGTCGAACGGGGTCTTCCACACGCCGCCCAGCTTCCATGCCTCGACCGTGCCCGACGTGGTGTAATCGGTGATGCGGAAGGCGGCGTTGATGTTCGCTTCGCCCAAAGCGTCGGATTTCAGGAACGGGACGTTGATTTCGGCATAGGCTTCCTTGACGCCGTACCGGCCCCGCGCCGATTTGTAATTGCCGGCATACCAATTGTTGCCCAGCGCGGTGTTGAGCAGCGGATCGGACGGATACAGCGCCGAATTGGGCGTGACCGCGCTGACCCCGTTGCCATAGGGATCGGTGACGGTGGCGTAGATTTCGTTGCGCCCCTCGATCCCGAAGGCGACCGCGACCGGGCCGGCCCATAGCGAGAACGGTTCCCCCGTCACGTTGAAGTTGACGACATTCTGTTCCTGGCGCGAACGCTGGCGCGGGCCGTTTTCGGGGATGACATAGGCGAAGGCGGCGGCGGAGTTGGTGACGTCGCCGAACGCGTTGAACGGGACGCAGCCGGCGGCGCGCGCCACCGCGCTGCGGCAGACGATCGTGCCGTTGGGCCCCGCCACCGCATCGATCGCGGCGTTGAAATGCGGTTGCAGGGAGATGTTGCTGACGTCGACGGCGGTCTTGCTGACGCCGTGCGCGCCATAGGCGGTGTAGCGCCATTCGGACCCCGCGATCTCCATCCGGCCGTCGACGCCCAGCACGAAGCGCTGCTGATCGCGGCGGGTGTCGACGGTGATCGGATCGGGGAACTGGCCGGTGACGGTGCCGAACTGGAAATTCGTGATGCCGTTCGCCGCGCAGCCATCGCGCACCGACGTCGGCAGGAAGGCATTGTCGCACTGGACGGTCAGGCCGGTGCGCTCCGCGCCGCGATTGGGAAAGTTGCGCGACAGCACGCGCGCCAGCGTGGCGGTGGCGTACAACTCGACGCCTTCGGTGATGTCGTAACCGATGCGCCCGTATCCGACGGCGCGTTCCAGCCGGCTGGCCAGACTGGGCGTCTCGCTGATGTGCGCACCGAGATCGCCGCCGATGCAAAAGGGGCTGAGGCAGCCGGTGACCTGCCCGTTGCCCAGCGGCCGGCCGCCGGAGCCATATTGGAACGCGAACGGCGCACCGCCCGCGCCAAAGGCGGTGCCTTGCAGCGGGCCGTCGGTGATGAGGCCGTATCTGGCATATTGATAGGGCTGTGCCCGCTCGATGAGGGTGTAGCGGGGCAGGCCGTCCGTCGTGGCGGCGTTGCTGCGCCCCAGGAAGCCGGGCGCATTGAAATAGTCGCGCCCGTTGACGCCGCCGGAGACGCCGAATTCGCCCGCCGGCGTGCCGCCTTCGTAGCTGTATTCGCCGCTGGCCACTACGTGCAGCCGCCCGTCGGCGGAGCCGCCGCCCCAGGCGACCTGCGCCGTCAGGTTCTCGTCGTCGCCATACGTCGTGATGCCGGTCTGGAGATTGGCGCGAACGCCCGTGAACCGCTTGTTCGTGACGAAGTTGATGACGCCGCCGACCGCGTCCGAACCGTAGGACGCGGACGCGCCGCCGGTGACGACGTCGACCCGTTCGACCAGCAATTGCGGAAACTGGCTGATGTCGGCCACGCCGATCACGTTCGCGGGCGTGACGCGCTGGCCGTCGAGCAAGGTGAGCGTGCGCAATTCGCCGAGACCGCGCAGGGCGAAGGAACTCAAGCCCTGCTGCCCGCTGCTGGTGCTGTTGCCGCGGGTCTGGCGCCCCGAGCTGCCCTGGAGCGCGGGGAGCAGGCGGATCGCCTGGAACAGATTGGGCTGCGCGAGCTTGTCGATATCGTCGCGGGTGACCGTGGTCGTCGGCGTGGGTTGCGAATAGCCGCGCGATGCCAGCCGTGATCCGGTGACGGTGATGTCCGCGGTCGTCGCCGGTTCTTCCACAGGTGCCTGCGCCTCTGCCGCGGGGCCGGCGGGGGCCGTCTGGGCGGATGACAGCGCAGGAAAGAACACCACCGCCGCCGACGACAAAAGCAAACACGTAAATTTCAAAGCCGGTCTCCGCGCTGGAACAACCCTCTCTGATCGGTTATTATATGAATTATTGTTCATGTGTCCTGCTTTTGGCCCTGTCGTCAAGCGGACCCAATCCCGTCATTCTCGGGCTGTGAACGACGACACCCGGATGTCCCGTTCCGGGACGCGTTCTCAACCCGATCGCACGTAGAACAGGTGGGGGCCGACCTTCGCCACCTTGACCAGGGTGTCGCGCCAATAAGGGACCATCCAGTCGGCGTGGTAATGGGTAGCACGCCCGACCTCGGCGAAGACATGGCCCCCGAGCGCGCGGCGGGCGGCCTGGCGGGCGGAGGCCCAGCCGCGGTGGATCGGCCGGCGCGTGACCGAATTGTCGCAGGTGAACGAGAATTGGCAACCGGTGATGCGGCCCGATCCCTGATACACCACGCCGCAGACGGTGCCCGGAAAGCCGCGCGCGCGAACCCGGTTCAAGATGACCTGGATCACCGCTTTCTGCCCGCGCCGGTCGTCGCCGGCTTCGTAGAGCGCCGCGGTCGCCAGGCATTCGGTCGCCTGTTCGCGCGCCGCAGGGCCGCCGCGAAAGCGGAAGCGGGCGGCAGGGTGGCGGCGATCGGACAGGATGGGAACGGCGGCGTTGGACGCCCGCGCCTGTGCCATCGTCATCGGCCGGGCGACGTCGGGCGGGGCCGCGCCGAACGGCCACGGCCCGAGCGCACCGACGGCGAGGATCGCCAGCGTGACGACGCCGAGCAGCAGCAGCCAGCGTTCCGACGCGGCATCGCGCGCCGCAGCACCGCGGCGCCTTTGGTTAGCGCGAGCGCGGCGCTTTGCCATCGACCTTGCGCTCAGCGTCGGCGCGGTGCCCGCGTTTCCATCAGCCACGGCTTGACCCGGCCGGTCGGTTTGGGCGTGCCGTCGAGCCGCTGGACGCGCAGGAGGGCGACCGGCCTCAGGATCATCTGCCCCTTGAACATGTCCGATCCGCCGCCGCTGGGCAGTGCCAGAATGCGCTTGACCGTCGCCATGCCGCCGGCGACATGGCCGAAGGCAGCATAGCCCAGATAGGTGCCGTTGGCGTCCATCTGCGGCGCGGGGCCGATGGTGATGACGAAATTGCCGCCCGCCGATCCCGGTTCGCTGCCGCGCGCCATCGAGACCGTGCCGTTAAGGTGGCGGATGCCGGTCATCCGCGTGGTCTCCAGCGGGAAAGGCGGCAGGATGCGGCGCGCGTCGGTACGGATGCCCGCCTGGATGAAGCCCTGCCCCGGCATCCGCTTGCTGCGCGCGGCGCGATAGAACGTCGTGCCGTCGAACCGGCCGTCGTCGACATAGGCCATGAAATTCTCGACCGTCTTCGGCGCATGCCGCGCATCCAGCGCGAGGACGATCGGCCCGGCGGAGGTGACCAGCCGGACCCGGACGATGGCCGGCTCGCGCGCCGATGCCGGACTCGCGAACAGGAGCAGGATGAGAAAGACGAAGCGCATGGTCTGCGCGCTATAAGCGGTGCAGGCCATGTGCAAGTGATTGGATCGCGGCAGGCTGGGGTGTATCGGCTGGCTGCATGAACGCCAATCTCACCGCCGACCGCCCGACCTTCGTCACGCATCTGGAATGCTCGCTGACTGGCGAGCGGTACGCGGCGGACCGGCTCCACGGCCTGTCGCGCGCGGGGCGGCCTTTGCTGGTGCGTTACGATCTGGACGCGGTGAAAGCGGCGGTGTCGCGCGACACGCTGGCGGCGCGGCCGACCGACCTGTGGCGCTGGCGCGAATTGCTGCCGGTGCGGCACACGACCAACATCGTCAGCCTGGGCGAGATCGAGACGCCGCTGATCGCGATCCCGAAGAGCGGCGGCGCCAACGTGCTGGTCAAGGACGAGGGGCGGTTGCCGACCGGCAGTTTCAAGGCGCGCGGGCTGGTGATGGCAGTGGCGATGGCCAAGGAATTGGGCGTGAGCCGGATCGCGATGCCGACCAACGGAAATGCCGGCGCCGCGCTGGCCGCCTATGCCACGCGCGTCGGCATCGAGACGATCGTGTTCTGCCCCGACGACACGCCAGAAGTGAACGTCCGCGAGATCGCGGCGCAAGGCGCGCGGGTGTGGCGGGTCAACGGGCTGATCGACGATTGCGGCGCGATCGTCGGCAAGGGTGCCGCGGAAGGCCGCTGGTTCGATTTTTCGACCCTGAAGGAGCCGTACCGGATCGAGGGCAAGAAGACGATGGGCTTGGAACTGGCCGCCCAATGCGGCTGGACCCTGCCCGATGCGATATTCTACCCGACGGGCGGCGGCACCGGCCTGATCGGCATGTGGAAGGCGTTCGACGAGATGGAGGCGCTGGGGTGGATCGGCCCCGAACGGCCGCGCATGTATGCGGTGCAGGCGAGCGGTTGTGCGCCGATCGTGCGCGCGTTCGAAGCGGGCGTGGACCATGCCGAACGCTGGGAAGACGCGCACACCGTCGCGGCGGGCATCCGTGTGCCGAAAGCGGTCGGCGATTTCCTGATCCTGCGCGCGGTGCGGGCGAGCGGCGGCAAGGCATTGGGCGTCGGCGATCCCGCCATCCTGAAAGCGGTCCATGATGCCGGGCGGCAGGACGGCCTGCTGCTGTGTCCCGAGGGCGGCGCCACGCTGGCGGCGTACCGAGAGGCGCTGCGCACCGGCGAGGTCGACGCGGACGAGCGGGTGGTGCTGTTCAACTGCGCCACCGGCCTGAAATATCCGATGCCAGCGGCGCCGCAGACGCTCGACCGGCATCAGCCGATCGATTTCGACCGGTTGTGAGGGTCCGTTTGAAAACTCGCGAGAGAGCGAGTTTTGAAGGCGGCACCGGCCCGCTAAACGCGCTTCACCGCGTTTCAAAACAGACTCTGAGGGCATCATGCCCAAGCTGAAGGTCTTTCGCACCGCCATCGGCTTTCACGACGCCTATGTCGCGGCGTCGAGCCGCAAGGCGGCGTTGAAGGCATGGGGCAGCGAGAAAGACCTGTTCGTACGCGGCGCGGCGGAGGAAGTGACCGACCCCGCGCTGACCGCCGATGCGCTGGCCCAGCCTGGCGTTGTCATCAAACGATCGCGCGGATCGGTGGCGGAGCAACTGGCCGCGCTGCCGCCGGCGAAGGCTGGGCGCGCGCGCAAGGGGGGCAGCGAGGCGGAGGTGCCGGTTCGGGCGGCTGCGAAACCGGCGAAGCGCCCGAAGCCGAGCCGCGACGCGCTCGACGCGGCGGAAGCGGCGGTAGCGCAGGCGGACGCCGAACAGCGGCGCGCGCTGTCCGATCTGGCGGAGCGCGAAGCCGCCCTGGCGCGCGAGCGGGCGGCGCTGGTCCGGCAACAGGCGAACGAAACCCGCCGGCTGATCCGCGACCGCAATGGCGAGCGGGCGGAGTATGACGCCGCGCTGGCCGCTTGGAAGAAGGGGTAGCGCGGCGGACCTCCGCCCGCCGCGCCATCCCGCCACATCAGACCACCGTCAGTCCGACATCGACATTCCCGCGGGTGGCGTTCGAATAGGGGCATACGGCGTGGGCCGCCTGGACCAGGCGTTCGGCGTCGGCGTGGTCTACGCCGGGGAGGGCGATGGTCAGGTCTGCGGTGATGCCGTAGCCGCCTTCGGAGCGCGGGCCGAAGCCGATCTGTGCGGTGACGGTCGCGTCGGCGGGTACTTTTACGCCTTCCTTGCCAGACACCGCCTTCATCGCGCCGAGGAAGCAGGCGGAATAGCCGGCGGCGAACAGCTTTTCGGGATTGGCGCCGGGGCCGCCGGGACCGCCCATCTCCTTGGGCACGACCAGTTTCACGTCGACCGACCCATCGTCGGAGCGCGCCGCGCCGTCCCGCCCGCCGGTGGCGGTGGCGCTGGTCTTGTAGATGACGTCGATCGACATGGGTCTTCTCCGTTGTGGTACGGCTTCCCATCTTGGGTCCATGCCGATCGATGACAAGACAGCCCCGCGCGTGCTCGCGTTCGGCGACAGCCTGACCGCGGGCTATGGCCTGGCGAGCGCCGACAGCTTTCCCGCGCAACTGGAAGTGCTGCTGCGCCAGCGCCGGCCGGGGGCGCGGGTGATGAACGCCGGGGTTTCGGGCGATACCAGCGCGAGCGGCCGGGCGCGCCTGCCCCGCGTCCTGTCGCGGCTGGATGTGCGGCCCGACCTGGCGATCGTCGAGCTGGGCGCGAACGATCTGTTGCGGGGGATCGCGCCGGCGCGGATGCGCGACAATCTGGACGCGATCCTGACGAGCCTGGCCGATTGCGGTATCCCGGTGCTGTTGGCGGGGATGCAGGCGCCGCCGTTCCTGGGCAGCTTTGCCGAGGTGTTCGACGCGGTGTTCGTCGATCTGGCGGACAAGCACGATGTCCCGCTGTATCCGTTTTTCCTGGCGGGCGTGGTCGGCGATCCTGCGCTGGTGCTGGCGGACAATATCCACCCCAATGCCCGCGCGATCGGCATCGTCGCGCGCGCGATCCTGCCGCATGTCGAAGCGGCGCTGGAGGCGCATGGGGCGAGCGCACGGGGCGGCGACGTAACGGCATCTTAGGGGCGCGAGGGCCATAGTCCGGCTCCCCTGCCGACTGGAAACCGATGCGTCCCCTGCCCCTGATCGCGCCCAATCCTCCCCGCCTGAGCGAGTTGGGCGATGCCCTGCGCCGGGTCGAGGCGTCGGGCACGTTCAGCAACAACGGCCCCGAAGTGCGCGCGTTCGAAGCGGAAGCGACCGAGCAGCTGTTCGGCGGCCACGGCGCCAGCCTGGCGGTGGCCAACGCCACGTTGGGCCTGATGGTGGCGCTGCGCCAGGCCGCGGGCGTGGGCGCGGCGCCCGGCACGCTGGCGCTGATGCCGGCGCTCACCTTTGCCGCGACCGCGCAAGCCGCGCATTGGTCCGGCCTGACACCGCTGATCTGCGACGTCGACCCCGACGATTGGGGTGCGTGCGCGGTCGAAGAGGAACGGCTGCTGAAGCGGTGCGGCGGACGCATCGGCGTCGTCATGCCCTATGCCACGTTCGGCAACGCGATCGACCTGGACCGGTATGTGTGGTTGCAACGCCATTACGGCGTGGGCGTCGTCATCGACGCGGCGTCCTCGCTGGGCACGCGCGATGATGCAGGGCAAGGCTTCGGTGCGCAGGCGCCGTTCGCGGTCGTCCATTCGCTGCACGCGACCAAGACCTTTGCGGTGGCCGAAGGCGGCCTGATCCACAGCGGCGACATCGCCCTGATCGCGAAATTGCGCGCAATGATTAACTTCGGCTTCGAACAGGGGCGCAGCGCCACCTTGCCGGGGATCAACGCCAAATTGCCCGAAGTGCTGGCGCTGATGGCGCGGGCCAAGCTGGCGGAGATCGACGCGATCTGCACCCGTCGCGCCGCGATCGAGGCGGCGTACCGCGAATCGCTGAGCGCGTTCGCGATGCAGATCGTCGCGGGAGAACGCCGCGCGAGCCAGTTCATGCCGGTGCTGGTCCCTGCGCATCTGGCCGACCGGCGCGACGCCATCGCCGCACGGCTGGCCGACGAAGGCATCGGCTGCGGCCGGTATTTCAGCCCGCATCTGGGCGAACAGCCGTGGATCGCGGGCATTTCGATGATCGAGCCGACGCCGATCGCCGATACGGTGGCGGCGCGGATGATGTCGCTGCCCGTCACCGATACGATGACCCCCGCCGACGCGCGCCGCGCGGCGCAGGCGTTTGCGCGCGCCTGCGCTGCGGTGGACGGTGTTCAGCCGATGTCGGTCCGCCCCGCGGCACCCCCGGGACCCGCTTCGCTGGTGGTGATCGGCGGCGGGCCGGCGGGAACTGCGCTGCTGACCGCCGCGACGAAGCGCGGGCTGTTGCCCGATCTGGCGCGATCCGGGCTGATATTGGTCGAGCGCGACGACGCGATCGGCGGCGGGCGGCTGGGGCGCTATGCGATCACCTCCGATTCATCGGCGCAGACGTTCCTGAGCGCGGTGAAGGACAATGTACATCCCGAACTGGCGGCGCTGGCCGATCACCCCGTCGGCCGCGCCGTGGCGGGGTATAGCGATGCGTTGGGCGTGCCGCTGGTCGAAGTCGGGCCGCTGCTACGCGAGACCGGTGCGTGCCTGACCGGAATCGTGCGCGAGAACGGCGGGAAAGTGCTGACCGGGCATGAAGCGGTGGCCGCGATGCGCGGCACCGACGATATGTGGACGGTGCGCCTGCGCCGGCGCAGCGACGGCGCCACCGTCGAAGTGCGCACCCGCGCCGTCGCCATCGCCACGGGGGGCCACCAGCCGCTCGACCGACTGGTGCAGCAGACGGTGGCCGGCGTGCCGCTGGTCCAGCTGGCCGGCGACCGCTTGCTCCAGTCCGACGAGGTGCTGCGGCTGGGCGGGATGGAGCAGGTCGCCGATCTGCTGGCCGGCAAGCGCGCGCCCAGGGTCGCGGTGATCGGCGGATCGACCAGCGCGCTGACCACGATCGCGCTGCTGCTGCGCGGCCGGCCTTCGCTGCCGCTGGGTGCAGGCGCGATCACCCTGCTCCACCGCCGGCCGCTGCGCCCCTTCTATCCATCGGTCGCGGCAGCGCTGGCCGAGGGCTTCACCGATTTCGGGCCGGACGACGTGTGTACCGTGTCCGGCTTCGTCTATCGGCTGGGCGGGTTCCGGCTGGAAGCGCGCGAGCTGGTGCTGCGCATGCTGGGCGTCGACGGGCGTCAGCCGGACCCGCGCGTCGCACTCCACCGGATCGATGGCGACAATGGCGAGGCCGGGGCGCAGGCCCAGGCCCAGGCGATCATCGGCGCGGCCGATCTGGTGGTCGCCGCGCTCGGCTATCGCCCGCACGCGCTGCCCGTGTTCGACGCCGCCGGCCGGCCGCTGGCGCTGGCCGCGGATGCGGGCAAGGCGATGGTCGACCGGCAGTGCCGCGTGGTCGATGCCGCCGGCGCGGCGATCCCGGGCCTGTTCGGCATCGGGCTGGCCGCGGGCTTCATACCCTGGGGTCCGCTGGGTGGCGAGGCCAGCTTCACCGGGCAGGCCAACGGGCTGTGGCTGTGGCAGAACGACGTGGGACAGATGATCGTCGACCAGGTGCTGCGGCAGGGCCTGCGCGTCGCGGCATGACCGCCCCGACCCTTTCGTCCGGCGCGGCCCCCACGATCAGCGTCGTCATGCCGACCTACAATGGCGCCGGCCTGATCGCGGCGACGATCCATTCGGTGATGGCGCAGACCTTCGGCGATTTCGAACTGCTGGTCGTCGACGATCGTTCGCAGGACGCGACGCGCGACATCGTGGCCGGCTGGCCCGATCCGCGCGTCCGCCTGATCGCGCTGGAGGCGAACGGCGGACCCGTGGTGGCGCGCAACCGGGGCGTGGCGCAGGCACGCGGGCGCTATATCGCCGCGCTCGATCACGACGACCTGTGCCATCCCGATCGCTTCGCACGGCAAGTCGCGTATCTGGACGCGAACCCCGATTGCGCGATCCTGGGGACGCAGGTCGATATCCTCGAAGCCGGGGTGCTGCGCGCGTCGCGCTATCCGCCGTTGACCAACCCGACGCTGATCGCGTGGCTGACGTGGATCGGCAACCCGATCGCCTGGTCTTCGGTGATGGTGCGCACCGCCGCGGCCAGGGCGCTCGATCCGTTCACCCGGCCCGAGGTGCTGTATGCCGAGGATTTCGACCTGTATCACCGGATGCAGCCGATCGGCGGCCTGGCGCGTCTGGACGAAGCCCTCGTCATCTACCGCGTCCATCCCGGCGGGGTGTCGCAGCGCTTCGCCGACCAGATGGAGCACAGCGCGGTGCGTGTGCTGCAAGAGGCGCATGCCGATCGCCTGCCGGATCCGACCGGCGCCGCGCATCTGATCGTCCGCCATTTGATGGCGCAAACCACGGTGCGCGACCGTGCCGTG
>DASTLZ010000012.1:0-1623 GCA_035714425.1 Sphingomonas sp. | reverse complement strand
CGCGGCTGGTCTCGATTGCGACGCGATCTACGCGCGGTCGCTGGAGCCGGCGGGCGTGGGCCTCGGCTACCAGCTTGCCGAACTCGCGCGGCATGATCTGAAGGCGTGCTTCTTCGTCGATCCGATGCCGGCGATCACCTTCGGGCTGGCGCCGATTCGTCGCATGATCGAGACGATTCTGGAGGCAGGGCAGGAGGTGCAGCTCCATCTCCACCCGGGCTGGACGATGGCGCAGGCCGGCGACCGCGGCGCGGCGCACGGGCGGTTCGCCCTTTCCAGCTACAGCCTCACCGAACAGACCGACCTGCTCATCCGCGCCACCGAATTGCTGGTCGCGGCGGGCGCGCCCGGGCCGATCGCGTTTCGCGCGGGCAGTTACGCCGCCAACGACGATACGCTGACCGCGCTGGCCAGCCTGGGCTTTACCTACGACAGCAGCCACAACGGTTCGCAGGCGCCGCTGACCAGCCGGATCTCGTTGCCCGCGCGCCAGATCTCTCCCGTCCGGCGTCCTGCCGAGAACGGGATAATAGAGGTGCCGGTGACCATCATCGAGGATATGCGCGGCCGGGTTCGCACGTTCCAGCTCTGTGCCCTGTCCACCGGCGAAAGCTACGACGCGCTCGAACACGCGGCGGTATCGGGTCACGCCGCGGTGACGATCGTCAGCCACGGCTTCGAACTGGCTAACCGTCGCGGCACGCGCGCCAACGCGGTTCACGTGCGCCGCTTCCAGGCCTTGTGCACCATGCTCGCCGACATGCGCGACTTGCTGCCGACCACCCACTTCGCCGATCGCCCCGTGTTGGCACTCGATCGCACCGACGTGCCGCTCGGCCCCGATCCGTTGCGCACGCGGTGGCGGCAGGTCGAGCAACTCTGGTCGAACTGGGTCTCGGAACGGCCCCGGTCGCGACGGGTCTGATGGCCGAGCCGCCAGTGGCGGGGCAGGCCGTGTCGCTCAAGTTCCAGATCGGCGCACGGACGCTTGGCGCGATCACCCGGCACCTCGTCCTCATACCCTATTCACTGGACGAGATGCTGGCACAGGCACGCCTGGACATGCCGCCCTTGCCGGAAGGCGCCGATGGCTATCTGGTGACGTCCCTGCCCGAGACGATGCTGGCGGCAGTCGACGGCACGAATTTGCTGACGTTCGTTCGGCGGCGCTACACGCGGTATCATGTGGATCTGGCGGCGGGGGAAACTGCGTGGCTGGCTGGCCTGTCGGGTAGCGCGCGATCGGGTATCAAGCGCAAGGCGAAGAAGCTGGCGTTCGCGAACGGCGGCACGCTCGATATCCGCAGCTACCACGACGCCGAGGCGTTCGCAGTATTCCATCCGCTCGCTCGCGCGATATCGGCGAGGACCTATCAAGAGAGGCTACTCGGATCGGGTTTGCCCGAAGACATGGAGTCGGTGCGACGATTGGAGTCGCTCGCGACGCAGGAAGGGGCAGCACAAGCGACAGTTCTCGACCGACGGAACGGCCTGCGTCGACGTGCTGTTGCTGCGTACGACGCTGGCGACCCGCGCGGCGGTGGCGGCGTTGCGGACGTTCGATAGTGCGATGGCCGCCGCCAAGCGCGCCGCGACGCACCCGACGCTCAAGGGTGTTGCCGA
>DASTLZ010000011.1:0-2884 GCA_035714425.1 Sphingomonas sp. | reverse complement strand
CATCCGCGTCCAGATCGTCCACGTCGCCGGCCAGACGCGCCTGTACAGCCGCACCGGCGACGACGTGACCGGCGCCTTCCCCGACGTGGCACAGGCCTTCGCCACCCCCGGCGTGGTCGACGGCGAATTGCTGGTGAAAGGCGCGTTTCAGGGCGGCGAGGCGGGCAGCTTCAACGCGCTCCAGCAACGGCTCGGGCGCAAGACGGTGTCGGCAAAGATGCTGGCCGACGCGCCCGCGTTCGTGCGCCTCTACGACATCCTGTTCGACGGCGGCGAAGACCTGCGCGCACTTGTCTGGACACAGCGACGCGGCCGGCTGGAGGCGTTCGTCCCCCGCCTCGATCCCGAGCGCTTCGATCTCAGCCAGGTGATCGACGCGGCGGATTTCACCGCACTGGAAGCCGTCCGCGCGGGCACCCGCGACGCTGCGATCGAGGGCGTGATGCTCAAACGCCGCGACAGCCCCTATGTCGCCGGGCGCCGCACCGGCCTGTGGTACAAATGGAAACGCGATCCGCTGACGGCCGATTGCGTGATGATGTACGCACAGCGCGGCAGCGGCCGGCGGTCGAGCTATTACAGCGACTATACCTTTGGCTGCTGGACCGAGGACGGCGAATTGCTGCCGGTGGGCAAGGCGTATTCGGGCATCACCGACGAAGAATTGAAGATGCTCGACAGCTTCGTGCGCAAACACACCCTCGCTCGCTTCGGCCCGGTGCGCGAAGTCGAAAAGACGTTGGTCCTCGAAGTCGCCTTCGATTCGATCCACGAATCCAGACGCCACAAATCCGGCGTCGCCATGCGCTTCCCCCGCATCGCCCGCATCAGGACCGACAAGCCCGCAGCGGAAGCCGACCGGGTCGACGTACTGCGGCGGATGGTGACGTAGGGCTTGCGGGGGGCCATGCCGTGGCGGCTATGGAGCCGGTGCGGGCTGGGGCTCGGGCGTACCGGGGCTCTGTCCGGATGCGCGCAAGGACGGCTCGGTATCGCGCTGCGCTTGCGCGATCAGCGCCTTCGTCGCCGCGCCCGCTGCCGTGGGATCGCTCTGCGCGTCCACCGCACCGCCGCGCCGGTGCTGCCGGCCAGGCTTACGAGCAATTTCCAGGGCGTGCGCCATCCCACGGGGCGCGTGCCGGTCACGATCTCGATCCCGACCAATTGGCATACAGTGGATGGATGGGTGCCCGGCCGTCCAAGGATCGGCACGCACGCTTCGGTCGGCGTCGCGCCGCCGGCCGCTCACCGCGCGACCGCGTCTACCGGCGGTTGTGCCGACAGCGCGCGCGAGACGGCTTCCGCTGCTTCCATGACGCGCAGGATGTTACCGCCGGCGAGTGCTTTCAGATCGGCGTCGCTCCAGCCGCGGCGGGCCAGTTCCGCCAGGACGCGCGGGTAGCCGTCGACGCCTTTCAGGCCGATCGGCCCGGTGCCCTGGATACCGTCGAAATCGCCGCCCAGCCCGACATGCGCGATGCCGGCGACCTTGGCGACGTGCACGATATGGTCGGCGACGGTGGCCACGGTCACCGGCGGCTCCGGATGGCCTGCGTCCCATGCGACCAGCGGTGCGGGCGCCTTTGCGCCATAACTGTCGGCCGGAACGCCGACCGATGCGGCATAGGCGCTACGGGCGGCATCCCAGGCGCGCCACGCGTGCGACAGGAAGGCCGGGTAGAAATTCACCATCACCACCCCATTGTTGGCGCCGATCGCCGCCAGCAGATCGTCGGGGATGTTGCGGGCTGCATCGGCCAGCGCACGCGCGCTGGAATGGGATGCGATCACCGGCGCCTTCGTCGTCGCCAGCACGCTACGCATCGTGGTGTCGGCGACATGGCTGACATCGACCAGCATGCCGATGCGGTTCATTTCGGCCACGACCTGCCGGCCGAACGCGCTCAGCCCGGCCCCTCCATCAACCCTGGCCGCATCGGTGGAACTGTCCGCCCATTCCAGGCTCTTGCCGTGGGTCAGCGTCATATAGCCGACACCCAGCGCGCGATATTGGCGCAGCACGGAAAGGCGGCCGTCGATCTGGTGGCCGCCCTCCACCCCGATCAGCGACGCGATCCGCCCCTCGCGCGCGATCCGCCGCACGTCCGCCGCGCTCGTCGCCAGCGCCAGATCGCGCGGATTGGCCGCGATCATGCGGCGGACGATGTCGATCTGCTCCAGCGTCATTTCCACCGCGCGCGGGCCGATCGTGTCCGCCGGAATCCACACCGACCAGAATTGCCCGCCCACCCCGCCACGACGCAAGCGCGCTATGTCGGTCTGCAACGGGTGCGGCAGCGTGGAGGTGTCGCGCGTCAGGTCCACGGCCTCGATCTTGCCGCCCTGACGATCGCGCAATTCCCAGGCGAGATCGTTATGCCCGTCGATGATCGGCATCGCGCGCAACACGCGTTCGACGCGCGCGATGATGGCGGCGCTCGGCGCCGGCGGGCTGGCGGCGACCACGGCGGCCTGGGCGAGGACAAGGGCGAGCACCCGCACACTCCAGCAGGTGCGCAGGCGCGGCGCCAGACATTTCGTGGCCGCGCCTCGCCGGACCGCCGAAACCTTGTGCAACAGCGTCAGCCCGGCAGGCGCACCTCGAACAGCGTGGGCCATAATTTGCCGGTGACGAACAGGCGTCGGCCGCGCGCGTCCCAGGCGATGCCGTTGGGAACGGCTTCGGGATCGCGCGCGGCGACTTCGGTGACCAGGGGGTTCAGGTCGATGACGGCCGTGACGCGGCCGGTGGCGGGGTCGATGCGGACCAGGAAGGCGCTGTGCCAGACGTTGGCCAGCAAGGCGCCGTCGACATATTCCAGCTCGTTGATCTGATCGAGGGGACGGCCCCTGTAGGTCACGGTGATGCGGCCGGTCTGGCGAA
>DASTLZ010000010.1:0-3569 GCA_035714425.1 Sphingomonas sp. | reverse complement strand
TGGCTGGCGAACGCACGTGCGGTGCGCGAAGCCCATGCCGACGAAATCGCCGCGCAGCCGACGGAGGAAGGCCGGGTCAATCGCCTGGTCGAATGCAACGTCCGCGATCAATCGGTCCGGCTGGCGCATACCAAGACGGTGCGCGAGGCCTTCGCGCGCCGCCAGCAATTGTGGATCCACGGCTGGGTTTACGACATCCGTGACGGCATGATCCGCACCTTGCTGGAAATCGATGCCGACACCGTGCTCGACGACGTCGCCGCGCCGGACCGCGTCCTGCTGACCGACAGCGAGATCAGCGACGCCGCCTGACGGTTTACGACCCGCCGCGGATCCGTTTCTTCCGCGGCGGGCAAGTACCAGAGGGTCTGTAAGCCGGGTTCTGTCCACCGGCGTAAAGCCGGATGGGCGACCATTCCTCTAGGACGACGCTCGCGCGCCGCCTCAAGCGACCAACCCGGACGGCGGGCCGGAACGAAGCCCCAGGACACGAAGTCCAATGCCATCCCTATTCGATCTTGCTCCCGGTGGGGTTTGCCGTGCCGCCCTTGTTGCCAAGCGCGCGGTGCGCTCTTGCCGCACCCTTTCACCGTGACGCTGCCGAAGCATTGGGCCAAAGCATTAAGCCAAAGCCGCACGCCGTCTGCTCTCTGTGACACTGTCCCTGAAAGCGTAAGGGCAAGCCCGCACGCTCCCGCCGGGCATTACCCGGCACCGTCGTTTCCGCGGAGCCCGGACTTTCCTCGCCCCCAGCCTTACGCTGGAGCCGCGGTCGCCCGACCCTCTGGTGCGACCGGCCTTAGTCGTCGCCCCGCGGCTTGGGAAGCAGCAATGCCAACAGGATCATGCGGCATTCCGCGTCGATCTCGCCGTCGATCAATTCGGGCCGGAAGCGCCGCTGGAACGCCATGATCGCCGCCATCCTGTCGCTCACGTCATAGCCGAACCGCTCCAGCGCCAGGCAGAAGCCACCTTCGGTCCACATCGGGTCCATCAAATTCTTGGTCGGGCGGGGCAGCGCCAGGCGGCGGCGGGCCAGCGCGTGCCAATCGAACAATTCGCCCGGATCGCGTTTGCGCGCCGGCGCGATGTCGGAATGGCCGACGATGTTGCCGCGGGTGATTTCGTGGCGATCCTTGATCTCGGCCACCAGCGGGATCAGCGCGCCCATCTGCGCGTCGGTGAACGGGCGATATCCCCATTCGTGGCCCGGATTGACGATCTCTATGCCGATGCTGGCGGAATTCACGTCGTCGATGTCGCGCCAATGCGATCGCCCGGCATGCCACGCGCGCTGGTCTTCGGCGACCAGGCGGTGGATCGTGCCGTCCTCATGCACCAGATAATGGCTGGAAACCTTGGCCTCGGGATCGCACAGTCGCTGCAACGCGCTGTCCGCATCCTGCATTCCCGTATAATGCAGGACGATCATCGATATCGGCAGCGCGCGCGCATCGAAGTTGGGCGAGGGCGTCTCGATGATCCTCATCCGGCTGTGCCCCTGCCCCATGCTCGCGGCCCCCGCTCGGCCACCGTCGTCCTGCGATGCCGCCAACCGACGATAAAGTAAACCGCCGGATTGGCAGGAACTTGGGGCTGCGCGAACGCGGTGGATCAGCCTGCCGCTACGGCGCGATAGAAGCCGCGCGACTGCGGGCTGGGTTCGAACCGCGCCGTCTGCCCGATCACCGTCTCGCCCGCGCCCAATGCCAGCAACCCGTTCGGGCGCAGCGCATCGGCCAACCGATCGAACACGTCGGCCTTGGTGAGCGCGTCGAGATAGATCAGCACGTTGCGACACATCACCACGTCGAACCGCCCCGGCGCCCCGTCGCGTGTCAGGTTGTGGCGGCGAAACGAGATCATGCGCGTCAACTCACGCTTGGCCGTCCACTCGCCGTTCGCTTCGTCGAACCAGCGGATCATGCGCCGCATCGGCAAACCGCGCTGGATCTCGAACTGGCTGAACCTCCCCTCCCGCGCGCGCGCCAGCGCCAGTGCGGAGACGTCGGTCGCGGTCAAATCCGGGGGCGCCACTCCCTCGTTTTCTTGCCGCTCGGCGAACAGCATCGCCAGCGACAGCGGCTCCTGCCCCGTCGAACAGCCGGCACTCCAGATCCGGGCACGGCGGCCGGTCGCTTCCACCGCGGCCACTGCCGCCAGCACCAGGTCGAAGACCGGGCCATCGCGAAAGAACGACGTTTCCTGATTCAGCAACGCGTCGACGACCTGATCCGATATCGCGGCGTCCTGCCCTTGTACGATCAGCGTCACCAACTGGTCGATCGAAGGCAACCCGCGCTCGCGCACCAGTGGCTTCAGCGCGGTATCGATCCGCCAGGACCGATAGGCGGCCAGCTGCTGCCCGGTGCGCGCTTCCAGCAGCGCGGTCAGCGCGTGGAGCGATGCAGGCGAACATGACGGCGCCAGCTGGGATGCCCCGGCGCCCGTCATGCCCCGCGTCCGCAGCGCGCGAGCAGCGCGCCGATCGCATCGGGGCTCAGCAACGCGCGCGCCACGTCGGCGCATGCCCCGGGCATGCCCCAGACGACCGAGGTCGCACGGTCCTGCGCCAGGACATAGCCGCCGGCGTCGCGAATGGCGCGCGCGCCGTCGGCGCCGTCACGGCCCATGCCGCTCAGCATCACCGCCAGCACCCGCGCGCCGAAAACCTGCGGGAGGGACGCCATCATCGGGTCCACCGATGGCATGCAGCCGCTGAGCGATCGGTCGCGAATCAGCCGTGTCGATGCCGACCGATCGGGCAGGGCGACGCAGCGGATGTGCGCGTCGCCGGGGGCCACGACGATGCGCCCCGGCCGCACCCGCATGCAATCGGTCGCGACGTCGCAGGGTCGGCCGGCAAGGACGGCCACTTGCGCCGCGAAATAGGGCATGAACGATGCCGGCAGATGCTGGGTGATCAGGATCGGCAGCCGCATCTCGACGGGCAGCGCGCGCAACAGCGTCGACAGCGCGTGGATGCCGCCGGTCGATGCGCCGATCGCGATGATGTCGAACGCGCCCGGATCGAATCCGTCCGCAATTGCCGTCCGCTGCACGGGGCGCGCGAAGGGCAGCGGCGATATCGGCGTCGGCGCTGCGGTTCGCACGGCATCGCCCCACAGCGCCTCCAGCTTGGCGAGCAGCCGCGCGGGGAAACCGCCGGTCGACCCGTCCAGCATCGGCGCGTTAATGCGGTCGGCCGCGCCCAGGGCCAGCGCCTGCACGGCATCGCCGTTGCGATCCGGATTGTCGGACGAGATGACGATCACCTTGGCCCCCGCCGCGCTCTGGATGATGTCGGGCAGCACGGCCAGGGCCCTGCCGCCGCGCAATTCCATGTCGAGCAAGACGAAATCGACCGGCGTGACTTGCAGGAATGTCAGCGCCGCCTGCGCGCTCGCGACCGCCCCGACGACCGCGAAGTCGGCGCTCGATTCGACGGCGCGGGCGATCACCGCGCGTGCCACCACCGAATCGTCGACGATCAGGACGCGGCCGACGGTGCGCGCCGGTCTCGTGGCAAGTGCCGGACTGATGCCGACGGATGGGGCGGGGACCACGGG
>DASTLZ010000009.1:0-11497 GCA_035714425.1 Sphingomonas sp. | reverse complement strand
GTCGCGCATCGGGTCGGCCAGCCCTGCGTAGAAGCCGAGGAAGGACGTGCTGGTGACGAAGCCGCTGAATCGCCCGGTGATCGCATCGCGCGAGCACCAGGTCGCGTGCTCCGTATCCCACAACCAGCCGATGCCGGCCTCCGCGCGCGCGATCCATTCCCGCGGCCGGGCGGCGTCGCGGCCAAGTGCCGCCGCCAGATCGGCCAGGTCGCGGTTGGCGCGCAGCAGCATCATCGACATGCCCACATCGGCGACGCGGAACGGGTTGCCGGCGGCGATCTTGGCATGGTCCCACCCTTGCGCGCGGCCATATTGGACCAGCGCGACGTAGCGGTCGTACTCCAGCTTGGTCGGGCGCATCTTGGCGTCGAGGTGGCCGGTGTCGCGGCGCACGTATTCGCCGACCTGCGACACGTCGATCGCTTCGCCCGGCACGTCCCACTCGGGCGAATTGTCGCGGCCGGTTTCCCACGGGTGCATCGCGACCACGATGCCGCGGGCGTCGGGGTCGCGGTGCTGCGCGAACCAGCCGTGCCAGGCGAGCAGGCGGTCGAACAATGCCTCGGCGCGCGGGCGGAACGCCTCCGCCTCGCCGGCCGCGACGGCGCTGTCCCACAGGCGGCGGACGACAGTGGCGGCGACCGGCGGCTGGGTGATGCCCGACGTTACCGGGTTCTTGTCCGTGCCCCACACCGACGGGCCGGGGAAATAGCCGTCATCCTCTTGCCAGAAGACGATGTGCGGCACGAAACCATCGTCCCATTGTGCCGCGAACAACGTCTCGACTTCCGTCCAGGCGCGGTCGCGGTCGAAGGTGTCGAATCCCAGCGCAACGAACGCCGAATCCCAATTCCACTGGAACGGATACACGCGCCCATTGGGGACGGTATAACCGCCGCGATCGTTGCGCTTCAGGATCGCGCGCGCCGCGCTGGCGAGATCGGTCATGCCCGTCCTTGCGAAAGAAAGTGCTGGGCGGATCGGCCTAACGCCGCTCCGCCCGCCTTTGCCAGTTGAAAAGTGCCGGGCCGATCGGCTTGAAGCCGCTCCGCCCGGCGAGGGGGGGATCAGAAGCTGAAGCTGGCGCGTGCCGAGATGCGCCGCGGCAGGACAGGACGGCCGACGAAATACGCGCCACCCGCCGACTGGTTGGTGTCCTGACGCGGGGAGCCTTCGGTCGTCGCCTGGGTGTCGAACAGGTTGAACACGTTGATGCCCAGCCGGATCGTGCGATCGTCGCCCAGCGGCCGCACCTTCACGCCCGCATTCAGGTTCGCGACGTTCCAGCCTTCGAGCAGGATGGCGTTGTTCGCGGCCGTGAAGTTATCGCCGGTGTAGTTGGTGAACAGCGCCAGATCGAACGTGTCGTCGTCGTAATACAGGCCCGCATTGTAGAGCAGCGAGGGCTGGCGTTCCACGTCACGACCGATCAGCGCGGGGCTGCTCGCGCCGTTCTGCTGGAACTGGGTGTAGCGGGCGTGCTGCAGCGTCAGATTGCCGTTGAAGCGCAAGGCGCCGATGATACGGATATCGATCTCGCCTTCCGCGCCCCAGCTTTCGGTGGCGACCAGATTGACCTGTTCGGTGAAGCCGCCGCTGCTGTCGTTGACGAAGTTGACCTGACGGCGGTTGTCCAGCTTCGTGTAGAAGCCGGAGACCGCGAAGTTGAACCACGGCTGCGCCACCTTGATACCGGCTTCGGCCTGCTTGATGATTTCCGCCGAATAGGACGCCGGCTGACCGAGCGCGTTGAACGTGACCGAACGGATTTCGGGGAAGAAGAACCCGCGCGAGCCGTTGGCATACAGGCTGACGCGATCGGTCAGCTTGTACAGGCCACCCGCCGCCGCTGCCCACTCGTTGGTCTTGGGCTTGCCGGTGAGGAAGAGGTCGTTGCCCCAGATCACGTCGCGCAGCGCCGTCGACAGGTTCGGCGTGGTCGTGTCGGTGACGAAGGTCGCGGTCCGTTCGCGCCGGATGCTGCCGTCGAATTGTTCGAAGCGGACGCCGAGGTCCAGGTTGAAGCGATCGCCGATCTTCATCTGATCGGCGAAATAGCCGGCATAGCGCTGTGCTTCGTGGAAGTTGTTCACATAACCGGCGCCGGCGTTCAGCAATCCGCCGTTGGAGATGATGGTCTGTGCGCCAGTCGTCGGGTTGGTGATCGTCAGGCCGACCAGCCGCGCCTCGTTGTTGAATTCGCCGAGGTAGGTGATCGTCGCATTGAAGTCACGTGCCTTCGCCTTGGCGTAGAAGCCGCCCAGCGTGAACGCGTGATCGATTGCCCCTGTGGTGACGGCGGCGGTCAGGTTCAGCTCACCGGTATAATCCTCCATCGGCCGGTTGCGGTCGGTGAAGCGATTGGCGAACAGCAGGTAATTGGCGGGAACCGCCGCGCCGGTATCCGCATAGGTGAAGCGGGCGTTCGCGGTGCTGCCCAGATTGCGGTTGGTCAGGAAGCTCTGCAACGTCTCCGGCACGTTGATGACGCCGTCGCCGTCGGACCACAGGCCGAAGCGGTGCGCGTATCTGGAATATTTGAGGCGGCCGTTGATGCCGAGCACGTCGCCGAACTTGCGATCGAAGGCCAGTGCGACCTGGCCGCCCTTGCTGGTCACGCCGTCGGTGATGCGATTGGTGTAGACGCCATCCGGCGTGTTGAAGCGCAGCCCGCCGACATTGTCGTTCATGACCTGATAGACCGTATTGCCATCGTTGCCGGGCAGGCGGTTGCGGGTGCGCCCGTCGAGCGGGATCGGCAGATAGAATTGCGCCTGATCGTCGATATACTGGCCGTACAAAGTCACCGATCCGTTGCCGTCGGGAAATTCGTACTTCAGGTTGCCGCGGACCTGATAGCCTTCGGTTTCCAGCCCGGTGCGGATCGGCCCCTCGTCCGTCCGGTAATAGCCGGACAGCGCATAGAACAGCCCGCCGCCCAGCGGGCCGCTGATCGCCGCGTCGCCGCGATAGCGCCCGCGCTCCGCCCATTCGAACTGGCCGGTGCCGTGCATCTGGTCGCCGCCCGTTTTGCTGATATAGTTGATGAGGCCGGCGACCGAGCCAGGCCCGAACAGGTTCGACACGCCGCCGCGCACGAATTCCAGCCGTTCGATGCCAAGATCGTTGCGGAAATAGACGTCGAACGCGGACGAATTCAGGCCGAACGTCGACATGACGGGCACGCCGTCATATTCGAGCGGGGTGAACTGATATTGTCCGCTCGACGGCAAGCCGCGCACGAAGACGTTGGCGGCCACTTCGCCGCCGCCGCCATCGGCCTTGATCGTCGGGATCTGGTTGAGCACATCGGCCTGGCTGACCGTGCTGGCCTGTTGCAGGCGCCGGCTGTCGAACGTCGTGACGGCAAGCGGGGTATCGAGCGCGCGGCGCGCCACGCTGGTGCCGGTGACGATGATGTCGCCCTGATCGCTCGCCGCGGCGTCGTCGGTGGCGACGGGCGCGGTGGCGTCCGCTTGCGCGCCCGTCGGGCCGGTGGTCTGCGCGGTGGCGAGCGCCGGTGCGATCACGGCGGCGGTGGCGGCCAACAGTGCGGCACGCATCTTGGTGGCGGATAGACGGTTCATGGTTCCCCTCCCTGCTGCGGCATTGCCTGCGCATCTGCCGATCGACGCGGTGGACCCGCGCCTTGTTGTCCACGGCATGGCGGATCGTACGCCCGGGGAGGAAGTCACTCATGCCGCAACGCTCTGTTGCTTAGGGCGCAACAATCTTCTAGCCTGGGGCCATGCTCGATCTCGGCGATCTGATGGTCTTCACCAAGGTGGTCGAGATCGAAAGCCTGACCAGGGCCGGCAAGGCGCTCGGGCTGCCGAAATCGACGGTCAGCCGCCGCATCTCGCGGCTGGAGGAGCACCTCGGCGTGCAATTGCTCCACCGTACCACGCGCGCGGTGACGGTGACCCACGATGGTGCGACGTTCTTCGATTATTGCCTGCGATCGATGGGGGTGCTGCGCGACGGCGAGCGCGCCTTACAGAACCAGCACGCCGCGCCGCAAGGCGTCGTCCGCATCGCGATCCCCTATGTGCTGGGGCAGAGCCTGATCGGGCCACTGCTCGCCGATTTCCTGCAGCAATTTCCCGACGTGCGGCTGGTCAGCGTCCTGACCGACGATGCCGCAGGGCTGTTGCGGCAGGGGTTCGACGTCGCGCTGGCGGTCGGGCCGTTCGCCGATTCGGGGCTGATCGCGGTGAAGCTGGGCACCACCGGCTGCGGCGCGTTCGGTGCGCCGGGCTATTTCGAGCGCAAGGGCATGCCGCAGAGCCATATCGATCTGCCGCGCTTCGATCTGCTGGCGGCGGGCACCGTCGATCGCCGCCATCGCTGGACGCTGCACCGGGGCGAAGCCGAAGTGACGGTGGAATTCACGCCGCGGCTGCTGGCCAACGACTTGATGCTGTTGCGCCAGGCGGTGCTGTCCGAACTGGGGATCGCCAGCTTGCCGGCATTCCTGTGCAAGCGCGATCTGGCGGAGGGACGGCTGATCGAAGTGCTGCCGGGCTGGCAGGCGGCGGACATGAGTTTCTATGCGCTGTTCGCCGATCCGAAGGGGGTGCCGGTGCGGGTGCGAACCCTGATCGACTATCTGGTCGAGCACCTTCGCCCGATGCTGTCGTGGGACATCACTGACGCGACCGTTAGCCAAAATGCAACACAGCGTTCCACAAACAGCGGCTAGGACCGCGGTGCCATTGCCGCCAGCGTTGGGCATAGCCGGCATCAGTCCGGCGGGCAGGGGAGGCGACCATCGAAACGACCGCATTGCGCTACGATCTGATCGCGCTGTTCGATGAAGCGGTGCGCGCGGTGTCGGCCGATGCCGTGATGCCCGCCAAATTGCCCGATGCTCCGCACGGCCGCACGCTGGTGATCGCCGTGGGCAAGGGTGCGGCGGACATGATGCGCGTCGCCCATCTGCGCGGGGCGGGTCGGGCGATCGACGGCCTGGTCGTCACCCGCCACGGTCACCTGCCCCCTTCCGGCGCCAGCTGGCGCGGCGTCGAAGTGATCGAGGCCGGCCATCCCTATCCCGACGAGCATAGCGTCCGCGCCGCGCACCGTGCGCTGGAACTCGCCGCCACGCTGGAGGCCGGCGACCGGTTGCTGGTGCTGTTGTCGGGGGGCGGTTCCGCGCTGCTCGCCGCGCCCGCCGCGGGGCTCGGGCTCGCCGACAAGCAGGGCCTGACCCGCGCGCTGCTGCAATCCGGTGCGACGATCGAGGAGATCAACATCGTCCGCAAGCATCTGTCGCTGGTGAAGGGCGGGCGGCTGGCGGTGGCGGCCGGCCATGCCGCCGTGACCACCTGGATCATTTCCGACGTGCCTGGCGACGATCCCGCCTACGTTTCCTCGGGGCCGACCGTCGCCGATGCCAGCAGCCTGGCCGCGGCGCGCGACATCGTCGCCCGCTATGGCATCGCGCTCGCGCCCGCCGTCGCGGCGGCGCTCCACGACCCGGCCAACGAAACCCCGGATGCGGACAGCCTGGGGTTGGCCGGCGCCGAGACGCGGGTGATCGCCCGCGCCCGCGACGCGCTCGCCGCTGCCGGACGGCTGGCGCACGCGCGCGGCTATCAGGTCACCGATCTGGGCGATCAGTTGCAGGCGGAAGCGCGGCATCTGGGCGCCAGCCATGCCGCATTGTCACGGCGGCTGGCGCGCGACGGCGTGCGCCGGGCGATCATCTCGGGCGGCGAGACGACGGTCACGGTCGTCAACAAGGCCGGCCGCGGCGGCCGCAACATGGAATATGCCCTGGGCCTTGCCATTGCGCTGGACGGCGCGCCCGGCATTTCGGCACTGGCCTGCGACACCGACGGGATCGACGGGACCGAGGATGCCGCGGGCGCGATCGTCACCCCCGATACGCTGGCGCGCGCCGCCGCGCTGGGGCTGGACCCGCAGCGCCATCTGGCGGAGAACGATGCCTATCTGTTCTTCCAGGCGCTGGGCGATCTGGTGACGACCGGTCCGACGCTGACCAATGTGAACGATTTCCGCGCGATCGTGATCGATCCGGCCCTGATCGATCAGGCGGCATGAGGGGGGACAATATGGATACCACCGCGTCGCGCATGAGCCGTTATCCGTGGACCCTCGTTGCCCTGCTGTGGGTGGTCTCGTTCCTCAACGCCGCCGATCGTTCGGTGATTACCGCGGTGATGCCGGCGATCCGCGCCGAATTCGCGCTGACCGATACGCAACTGGCGCTGATCTCCACCGTATTCTTCTGGTTCTACGCCGCCGCCGCGCTATTTACGGGGCGATTGGGCGACGGTGCGCGGCGCACGCGCGTCGTCCTGTGGGGTTTGGTGTTCTGGAGCATCGCGACCGGCATGGTGCCGCTGTCGACCGGCTTCGCGATGCTGCTGGCCCTGCGCGCGGTCGTCGCGGTGGGGGAATCGACCTATTATCCGACCGCGACCGCATTGATCGGCGACTGGCATGGCCCGGCTATGCGTAGCCGCGCGCTGTCGTTCCACCAGACCGCGGTGTTCGCCGGATCGGGGCTGGGCGCCTTGCTCGCCGGCGTCATCGCCGACCATCTCGGCTGGCGCGCGCCGTTCCTGGTCTTTGCAGTGTGCGGATTGATCTGGGCAGCGGTGCTGTGGCGCACGCTGCACGACGCACCGATCCGCCATACCGCCGCCGAACGCAGCGCCGCCAGCAACGAGCCCTATCGTGTCGTCCTGGCGATCAAGCCCGCGCTGATGCTGTTCGCGGTGTTCTTCCTGGCGAACGGTGTGTCCAACGGCATCCTCGTCTGGGCACCGACCTTCGTGCACGATGCACTGGGCCAGAGCCTGACGGGTTCGGCATTCTATGGCTCGGCGACGATCAACATCGCGGGTTTCATCGCCGTGCCGCTGGGTGGCCTGCTGGCCGATACGCTGGCGAAGCGGACGCCGATCGGGCGGTTCCTGACGCTTGCCATCGGTCTCGCGCTCGCCGCGCTGCTGCTCGCGCCGATGGCCTGGGCATCGTCCGCGGCGATGGTCGGTGCGGTGCTGATCGGCACGACGTTGGGCAAGGGATTGTTCGACGGGTGCATCTATGCCGCGATGCAGGACGTGGTGCCGCCGCATGCCCGCGCCACGGCGGTGGGGCTGATGACGACGTGCGGCTTCATCGGGGCGGGCCTTGCGCCGCTGTTCGTGGCGGGTGCGTCCAGCGCCCTGGGCATGGGCGCCGCACTCGGCTCGCTGGCCGCACTCTACGCGATCGCGGTCATGATCCTGCTTGCGACGACCGGGATGACCCGCCGGGCGGTGCTGGCCAATGCGGAGGTCGTCGGCTGATCCGATCGTCGGGCGCGAATTCAGTACGCCCGCGCAACTGCGAACGCGACCGCCTCGACCATCGCGTCCTTCGCCTTGCCGCCGGAAAAACCGCCGATCGCATCGACCGCACGCTGGCCGTAATGGCGGGCGCGGGCCAGCGTGTCGTCGACGGAACGGGTGCGGCGGACCAGATCGACCGCGTGGGCGAAATCGTCGTCCGAGCTGCGCCGCCCCTCGACCGCGTCCTTCCAGAACGCGCGGTCCTCGGCGCTGCCGCGGGCATAGGCCAGGATGACGGGCAGCGTCATCTTGCCTTCGCGGAAATCGTCGCCGGCATCCTTGCCCATCGTGCCGGCGTCGGACACGTAATCGATCGCATCGTCGACCAGCTGAAACGCGATCCCCAGGTTGCGGCCATAGGCGTCGAGCGCCGCTTCCTCGCCCTCCGACCGTTCGGCGACAACCGCCGAGATGCGACAGGCAGCGGCGAACAGCGCGGCGGTCTTCGCGCCGATGATGTCGAGGTAGCGATCCTCGTGCAGGTCGATGCGGCGTGCGGCGGTCAATTGGTTTACTTCGCCCTCCGCAATGACGGCGGAGGCGTTGCTGAGGATCTTCAGAACCTTGTTGCTGCCGTCCTCGACCATCAGTTCGAAGCTGCGGCTGAACAGGAAATCGCCGACCAGCACGCTGGCGGCATTGCCCCAGATGAGGTTGGCAGTGCGCCTGCCCCGGCGCAGGTCCGATCCGTCGACGACGTCGTCGTGCAGCAGGGTGGCGGTGTGGATGAATTCGACCGCGGCGGCCAGGCGGTGATGGCGCGTGCCGGAATAGCCGATCAGCCGCGCACTCGCCAGCGTCAGCATCGGCCGCATCCTCTTGCCACCGCCGGCGATCAGATGCCCCGCGAGTTCGGGGATCAGCGGGATTTCGGACTGCATGCGATCCAGGATGACGGCATTCACCGCATTCATGTCGCCGGTCACCAGCGCGACCATCGGGTCGAGCGAGGGTTGCGATCGGTTGCCGAGGCTGTGGACGGTGGCACTCATCTGGGGCCGCGCTCTAGGCTGTGCGGACGCGCCGGGCAATGGCCCCCGCTTGCGAGGAGGACGGAAACGCGGCAACGAGCATGAGGAAACGGGCGGGGAGCAGCGGTGATGGCGGACGACGTGCTGACGGGCTATCGCCAGTCGATCGACAATATCGATGCCGCGCTGGTGTGCATGCTGGCCGAACGGTTCAAGATCACCCAGGCGGTCGGCCGCCACAAGGCCGAGCACGGCCTGCCCGCTGCCGACGAAGGGCGCGAGGAGCGGCAGATCGCTCGGCTGCGCGCGCTGGCCGCGGATGCGCAGCTCGACCCCGAATTCTCCGAGAAATTCCTGCGGTTCATCATCGACGAAGTGATCCGTCACCACCAGCAGCTGCGCCAGTGAGCCAGCAGGCGGCGGCGGGTGAACGCGGGGCGGGTGAACAAAGCGTCATCGTCGCGTCGCCACGTGCTCATCCACCGACGCGCACCGGGGCATTCTTGGCTTCAAGTCATTTCGGTCGGATGATGGGACCATGACGATGAACGGTCGGGCGGCAAAGGGCTGGCAACGTATCGCGATCGCGCTGACGGCGCTGGTATTGGCCGGTACGCGGCGCCAGCTGGATCGTGATCGGCGATCCCATCGGGCCGGCGGAATCCTGGCCGGAACTGCTCTGGGCGATCCGCGCGCGCGCCGATGCGGCGCAAGGCCGGCTGCTGCTGTATCAGATCGGCCTTCGGATCGTGCCGTTCGCCATCGATCTGGGCCTGACGCTGGTCAAATATGGCGAAGAAGCCACCGTCGACCTGACCCGGTTCGCGCTCGACAGCCCTGAATTGCGCAGCGTGCGCAAGGCCGCGCGCGTCGCGGAGCGCGCCGGCGCGACGTTCGAGGTGGCGGCGGCGACCGACGTGCCGGCACTGATCCCCGAATTGGCGGCGATTTCCGATTGGTGGCTGGTCGAAAAAGAGCATGCGGAAAAGCGGTTCAGCGTCGGCCGGTCCGACCCGGCGTATCTGTCGCGGTTCGATCGGCGCTGGTGCGCGTGGGCGGGCGGATCGTCGCCTTCGCCACCATCTGGGCGCTGGCGAACCGGCACGAAATCCCGGTCGATCTGATGCGCCATTCCGCCGACATGCCGCACGGCGGCATGGATTTCCTGTTCACCCGCCAGATGCTGTGGGGACAGGCGCAGGGCTATGCGCAATTCGCGCTGGGCATGGCGCGGCTGTCGGGGATCGAGGCGCGGCGGCTGTCGCCGCTGTGGTCGAAGGCAGCGGCGTTCCTGTTCCGCCGGCGAGCGATTCTACGGCTTCTCGGGCCTGCGCACCTACAGGGAGAAATTTTGCCCCGCCTGGAACCCGCGCTACGCGTCGCCGGGCGGCACCGCCTTGTTGCGCGGGCTGGTCGACCTTCAGGCACTGGTCGGCCGGCCGCGGGGGCGATAGGGCAGCGCGCATGGCATTCCTGCTGGCGATCGAAGGCGCGGATGGCGCGGGCAAGGCGACGGTATCGGCGCACGTCGCCGCGCGCCTGGGCGCGGCCGGCAAGCGCGCGGTGGTGCTGTCCTTCCCCCGCTATGCGCACACGGCGGGGGGGCATGTGCTGGGGGAATATCTGGCGGGGCGGCTGCCGCGCAGCGTGACCCCGCACGCCGCAGCGGTGCTGTACGCGCTCGATCGGTTCGAGAGTCGCGCGCACCTGGATGCACTGGTGGCGGCCAACGACGTGATCGTGTTCGACCGCTATATCGCATCGAACATGGCCTATCAGGCGGCACAGGTGGCGGACGACGAAGCGGCGGCGCTGATGGCGTGGATCGAGGCGCTGGAAACCGGGCAATTCGGCCTGCCCGCGCCTGATCTGTCGGTCTATCTGGATACGCCCGCGGACATCGCGCGCGCGTTGATCCTGAAAAAGCGCAAGCGGTCGTACACCGACGAAGCGTTCGACGCCTATGAAGCCGACACCGCGCTCCAGGCCCGGGTGCGGGAGAATTATGCGGCGATGGCGGCGGCGGGGTTGCTCGGCCGGTGGGCGACCGTCGCGACGACGGTCGATGCGGTCTCGCGCGCGCCGGATGAGATCGCAGCGGAGGTCGTCGCGCTGTTGTAGGCGCGTTACCCGACGAACGCGCGCTCGATCACATATTGCCCCGGCTGCGAGTTCGATCCTTCCGAAAAGCCCAGTCCGTCGAGCCGCCGTGCAAAGCTGCGGATCATGTCCATGCTGCCGCACATCATGATCCGGTCGGTCTCGGGATCGAAGCGCGGCTCGCCCGGCATGCCGGCGAACAATGTGCCGTCGTCGATCAGCGCGTCGATGCGGCGCGCGTTGCGGAACGGTTCGCGGGTGACGGTGGGCACATAATGGAATTTCTCCGCCGCGACATCGCCGACCAGCGGATCGTCGGCCAGCCGGCCTGCCAGTTCGTCGTGGAACGCCAGATCGCTGACCCGGCGGACCGAATGGACGACGGCGACCGAGCCGAACAGATCGTAGATATCGGGATCGCGCGCCACCGACAGGAACGGCGCCAGGCCGGTGCCGGTCGACAGCATGAACAGCCGCTTTCCGGGCAGCAAAGCGTCGGCGACCAGCGTCCCCGTCGGCTTTTTCCCCAGATAAATCTGATCGCCGGCGACGATTTTCTGCAATTTCGACGTCAGCGGCCCGTCTTCGACCTTGATCGACAGAAAATCGAGCTTTTCGTCATAGGCCGGGCTGGCGATCGAATAGGCCCGCAGCAGTGGCTTACCGGTCGGGCCGGGCAGCCCGATCATCACGAATTCGCCCGATCGAAAGCGGAACGAAGGCGGGCGGCTGATCGAGAAGCTGAACAGATGCTCGTTCCAGTGGCGGACGTCCTCCACCGTCTCCACCGACAAAGCGGTGGTGGGTTCGAGAATGGTGGTCGTCGTCATGCAGCCTGTCCCGGGTGGTGAAAATACGCAGCGTCGCTGCCCTGTAGCGCAATGCCGTGCCCTGCAAAGAATTTATCCTTGGGGCCGCGCGTGCGCCGCTTGGCGGACACCAATCGCACGTGGCGGCGTTGGGCGTTTCGAGACGAGGGGGATTTGGATGCACAACGACCTGTACGGCCAAGCAGGACAGACGGTGGCGGGCGGAGCACGGGTGGTCCCGGCGAACGTGCCC
>DASTLZ010000008.1:0-4821 GCA_035714425.1 Sphingomonas sp. | reverse complement strand
CACCAGATGGCGGCCGTGCGCCAGATCGCTGGCCCGCGCCGCGGACACGGGATGCGCGAAGAAGAACCCCTGCAAATGGCTGGCCCCCGCCAGCCGCAGCGCCTGGACCTGCGCCTGCGTCTCCACGCCCTCGGCGATGATGCCCAGCCCAAGGGCGCGGCCAAGGTGGATGATCGAGTGGACGATGGCGGCGCTTTCGCGTTCGCGGCCCATGCCGTCGATGAAGCTGCGATCGATCTTCAGCGCGTCCAGCGCGAACTTGCGGATGTTGTACAAGCTGGAATAGCCGGTGCCGAAATCGTCGAGCGCGACGCGAAAACCCTGCTGGCGCAGGCTGTGGAGCGTGGTGGCGGCACGATCGGCATCGTCGAAGATCGCGGTTTCGGTGATTTCGATCTGCAATCGCTCCGGCGCGACTCCCGCGCGCCGGATGCTTTCGAGCAGGTGGCTGACGAAATTGTCGCGGCGGAACTGGCGCGGCGAGAAATTGACCGAAACGTACTGGCCCGGCCATTGATCGAGCGCCGCCAGCGCATGATCCAGCACCCACTCGCCCAGTTCGTGGATGACGTTCGATTCCTCGGCGATCGGCACGAAGATGGCGGGGTCGATCAGCCCGTGCTCTGGGGACGTCCAGCGCAACAGCGCCTCGAACCCGTCGATCCGCAGGTTCTTCCCCGCCACGATGGGCTGGAACACCAACGTCATCTCACCTCGGGCGACCGCATGGGCCAGCCCGTCCTCGATCCGGCGGCGGAAATTGATCCCTTCGTCCATGCTCTCGTCGAACAGGCGCACGCCGCCGCGCCCCTGACGCTTCGATTCGTTGAGTGCCAGGTCGGCGCGGCGCATCACGTCGATCGGGTCGCCGCCGCCCTCCGTCACGAACACGCCCGCCGATGCGCCGCCCTGTACGGCGTTGCCATAGACGGTGATGGTGACGGCACACGCCTCGACCAGCCGCCGGCATGCCGCCGTCGCCGCGGTGTCGTCGGCGCTGTCGAACAGCACGCCGAACTCGTCGCCGCCCAGCCGCGCGACCATCGCGCCAGCGGGGGCGGCGGCATGCAGGATGGCGCAGATTTCGCGGATCAACGCATCGCCCGCCAGATGGCCCAGCGTGTCGTTGACCAGCTTGAACCGGTCGAGATCGATCATCGCGGTCGCGAAGCGGCCCGGCTTGCGGGTGCGCTCGCTCAGCGCGCGCAGGAACGCCAGCCGATTGGGTGCTTCGGTCAGCGGATCGTGGTTGGCGATATGGACGGCGCGACTCTCGTTCGCCGCCAGCTCCAGCGTCTGTTCCTCCAGCAGCAGCACTTGCGTGCGCAATTGCGCGCGAACCGACAGCATGTCGCGATCGATCGACCAGCGCCGGCCGAGCGCAGTGGCCGTCTGGCGGACTTCGCCGGCTTCGAACGGCTTGGCGATGTAGAACAATTTGTCCGTGGGCCCGGCAACGCGCGCGATCTCCACCGGCGAAAAATCCGGGCAGGCGGTGACGATGACCAGATTGATGTCGGGGTCGAGCGCCCGGATGCCCCGCGCGGTCTCCTCGCCACCGATGCCCGGCGGCATGCGCAGATCGATGAACGCGACGGCGAACGGGTCGTTTTGGGCCAGCGCAGCCGCGACGACGTGAATGGCGTCCTGCCCCTGCCGGCAATAGGTCAGCGCGAACGTCGCCGAGTCGCCGGCGGTCGGGTCCGACGTGGATGCCAGGCTGCGCCCGAACGCGTCCCGCATGGCCTGCTCGTCGTCCACGATCAGAATGCGCATCGCGTGTCGTCCCCGGATCGGTGCGACTCACGACCGGCGAACTGCCCGATGCGGACGTGCGGACGGAGGTGCGGCGCTAACGGTTACCGAGGTATGGCCCGCTCCTTAAGAGACCGTTAACGCGCGGTGGTCATTTCGACCGATCGCTTGTGCGCCCAGCACGATCGCTCCCAGCGGGCCCGCATTGCCGCCAAGGGCGGGCGGGACGACGAACGTATCGGCCGATGCGATTTCGGGAAACGGCACATACCCGCCCAGGCTGGCCGTCATCGCCGCACGGATGCGCGGGAACAGATGGCCGGTGCCGACCATGACGCCGCCACCCATCACGATCCGCCGCGGCACGCCGGTCATCACCAGGGTATGCAGCAATTGCGCAAGCGCATGGGCGACGCCGTCCCACGCCGGATGATCGGCGGGCAGGTCGGGCGCGGGCACGCCGGTGCGCGCGCCGATCGCCGATCCGGATGCCAGCCCTTCGAGGCAGGCGCCGTGGAACGGGCACGATCCGATCCAGTCGTCGCCGGCAAAGCGCACCGGGCGGATATGGCCGAGTTCGGCATGGGTCAGCCCGTCTACCGCCCGGCCGCCCGCGACCATCCCGACGCCGATGCCCGTGCCGACGGTGACATAGGCCATATCCGCCAGGCCGGCCGCGGCGCCCCAGCGTGCCTCCGCCAGTGCGGCGCCCGTGACGTCGGTGTGAAACCCGGTGGGCAGATCGTAGCGCCGCTCCAGCCGGCGCGCCACGTCCACGCCGCTCCAACCGGGCTTCGGGGTGAGGGTGACATGACCGTAATCGCCGGCCTGCCGATCGATCGAGATCGGGCCGAAGCTGGCGATGCCCAGCGCGGAAAACCCGCTCCACCCATCCAGCACGCGCTCGATCGCGGCCAGGGTTTCGTCGGGGCTGGTCGTCGGGATGCTGACCCGATCCTCGATCGCCTCCGGTCCGCTCGCCAGAATGCAGATCACCTTGGTGCCGCCCAATTCGATCCCGGCGATCAGCGGCGCCTCGGTCATTCCAGTGTCTCCTGCGGGCGCCCCATCGGGGGCGAGCACGGCCCCTGCCACAAGTACCGGCTCGCCCGCAATCGCGCCGCGGATTACCTGCCGCGCAGGGTGTTCAGCACCGCCACGCCGATCACGCCGACCAACGCGGCTGCGGCGAACGGGCGATCCTTGGCGAACTGACGCGCCTTGTCGGCGAACGGCGCCACGCTGTCGCGCGCGACGCCATAGCCCTTTTGCACCTGGCCGCCGATCTGGTCGGCGACGCCTTCGCTGCGCAGCCGATCGTCGCCGGTCGCGGTGCCGACGACATCCTTGACCTGTCCGCCGAAGTCCTTGGTGTCGCCCTGGAGGGTGTCGCTGTTCATGGTAAATCCTTTCACATGGCCCCATGATCGGGGCGTCGGGCGGCTGAACGATCGAAGTGGCAAGCGGTGCCACGTCAATCTCGCGCTGGCGCGCGTGGCCGTTCGCGTCGGCGCCCTTTGGAGTGATAACCGGCTTTCGCACCAACCGTCGGTTGCGTTTCGTGCGATGTTGGCCTCTGGCTGATCCGCCTCTCTCGAAAGCGTTTCGTGAACCGTTCCAGCCTGATCCTGCTCGCCCTCGCGCTTCCCGCACCGGTCTATGCGCAAGCGGCGGCGCAGCCGGATACGGCACCCGATGCGCCAGACGTCGTCGTCCTCGGCTCGCCCTTGCCGCTGCCGCCGGGGACCCCGGCCTATGACAGCGTCATCATCGATCGTGCGCGGTTGACCGGCGATGCGTCGGGGCGGGTCGAGAACGTACTGGCCGACGTCGCGGGTTATCAACAGTTCCGCCGCTCCGACAGCCGCTCCGCCAACCCGTCCGCGCAAGGCGTGACCTTGCGCGCGCTGGGCGGCAATGCGTCGAGCCGCGCGCTCGTCCTGCTCGACGGCGTGCCGCAGGCGGATCCCTTCTTCGGCTACATCCCGTTCAACGCGCTGTCGCCCGATCGGCTGGGCGCGGTGCGGATCACGCGCGGCGGCGGCGCGGGCGCGTTCGGCGCCGGCGCGGTGGCCGGCACGATCGAACTGGTCAGCGCCAGCCGCGCGCAATTGCCGCTGACCAGTGGCGAAATCGCCTATGGCAGCTTCGATTCCTCGCTCGCCACCGCGACGATCACGCCCGATGTCGGTGCCGGCTATGTCTCCCTGTTCGGCCGCGCGGAACGCAGCGATGGCTTCCTGACGACGCCGCAGAGCCAGCGCGTCGCCGCAACCGTGCCAGCGCGTTACCGCAACTGGTCCGCCGGCCTGCGCGCGGTCGCCCCGGTCGGCGCCGACACCGAAGTCCAGGCCAACGCACAAGTGCTGCGCGACTATCGCACCCTTCGCTTTCGCGGCGCCGACAGTTCGTCCCAGGCCAATGACGCCAGCATCCGGCTGATCCACCGCGGCGCCTGGGCGATCGACGCGCTGGCGTACGTCCAGGCGCGCAATTTCACCAACAAGGTGGTCAGCGCCACCACCTTCCGCGTGACGCTGGACCAGCGCAACACGCCATCGACCGGTGTCGGCGGCAAGATCGAGCTGCGCCCGCCTGTCGGCGACGCGCATGTCCTGCGCATCGGCGTCGATACCCGGATCGCCGATGGCACCCTGTATGAGAACGCCTTCAACGGCACCACAGGCTTGCTGACGACGCTGCGCACCGCTGGTGGGCATCAGGCGACGACAGGCGCCTTCATCGAGGACGATTGGACGCTGGGGCCGCTGGTGCTGACCGGCGGCGGGCGCGTCGATCGCTACACCATTTCCGACGGCTTCCTGCAAGAGACGGCGGCGGCGACCGGCCGCATAACCACCAACGCAAACTATCAGGACCGCGACGGCACGATCGCGACGGGCCGCGCCGGCGTACTGCTCCACGCCGCGAGCGCGTTCGATCTGCGCGCCGCCGCCTATACCGGCTTTCGCGTCCCGACCCTGAACGAACTCTACCGCCCCTTCGTCGTATTTCCCGTCACGACCCAGGCCAATGCCGCGTTGACGCCAGAAAGGCTGAAAGGCG
>DASTLZ010000007.1:0-2624 GCA_035714425.1 Sphingomonas sp. | reverse complement strand
GTCGACGTGGCGACGATCCTGCCACCGCTGCCGCTGATCGCCGCGGCCCTCGCGGGAGTGCGGCCGCTGCTCGTCAACCTTGCCGGCCTCGGCGTCGTTGTCGCTGTCGCGCTGTTCCTGATCAAGGGATTGGGCGAGCCGCCGATGCAGTGGATCGTCTACGGGATCGGTGTCTACGCGGTGTTTTCCTGGGCAAGCACGCTCAAGCGCCGCGATCCGCCGACTTATGCGCTGATCGTCGGCAATCCGGCGTTCGTCTGCGTGGTGCTCGCCTATGGGCTCAACGCTTTCCTGAGCTACGCCGTCACCTATTTCGCGCCGCCCTACGCCATCCGCACCTTTGGAGTGTCGGCTGCGGAAGCGGGATTCATCATCGGTGGCATGGGCGCCGCGTCGGGGTTTCTCGGCGTCACGATCGGCGGCGGCATCGCCGACCGACTGCGGCGTACCAACCCCGCGGGAAGGCTGGTCGTGGTGATCTTCGGCGCAGTGGTGCCGGCGGCGTTCATCGTCACCGCCTATTCGACGCCGAGTGTCACGCTCTTTTACCTGGCGCTGTTCCCCGCACAGATGTTTGCCAGTTGCGCGCTGGGCGCGGCTGCGGCGACGACGCAGGATCTGGTACTCCCGCGGATGCGCGGGACGGCGACGGCGACGTTCTTCCTTGGAACGACATTGATCGGACTCGCGCTGGGACCGTATCTCGCAGGTCGGGTGTCGACGCTCACCGGAAGCTTATCGACGGGCGTGATCTCGCTGCTTCTGACGGTTCCGATCACCCTGGCAGCGGCGATCCTTGCCTATCGGCTGGTGCCCGCCGCCGAAGCGAGCCGCGAGGCGCGCGCACGCGCGGCGGGTGAGCCGATCTAGCTTCTCGCGAACACGCCACAGGCGATTCGCCCGCCGCTGTTCCCCGACGGATCGGTCCTGAGATCGTCGGCGGCGGCATGGACGACGAATGCCGCGCCATCGGCATCGAGCATGGCGTCCAGCGATCCGGCGGGCAGCATCATCGACATCGTGCCGCTGCCGTCTGCCGCAACGTTCAGGTTCGGCAAGTCGCCCGCATGCGGGCCCGCCGGGTTCTGGGTCCCGTGGCTCATCGATGTGGGATTCCAGTGCGGGCCTGCGGTTTCGAACCCCGGGCCGTCGCACCTGCCGGTCGTGTGGACATGCACCCCATGTTGCCCCGGCGGAAGCGCACGGGCGTCGAGCATGATGCGGATGCCACCATTCTCCTCGGTCGCCACTGCGCGACCGACATTTGCGCCGCCTGCGGTCTGCAGCGTAGCGACTGCTGAGGCAGCCGCCGGGGCCGCCCCGTCCATGCCGCGCCCCATCGAGCAGCCCCCGATGAGCGCCAGACCAAGGACGCTGGCCGCAGCCGTGAAACCTGACACCCTGCGCATCGTCATCCGTGCTCTCCAGTGGTTGCGCGAGAACAATGATCACTCAGCGGGCAGAGTTCCGCAGGCATAAAAAAAGCCCCGGCCGCAGGACCGGGGCTTGTCTTCAACGTCAAGGCGTCAGCCTTAACCGTGCGTTCCGGTATTGGCGTGACCGCCGTCCCAATCGCCGGTGGCAACCCAATCCCAGAAACCGCGAACCGGCCGCTGCCGAATGTTCTTCTTCATATCTTGCTCCCCTGTATCCAGGTTGTGCCATCGCAGGACGACACGGAGCAATATTTACCAATCTCGGTTAAGCTTTACAAGCGTTAACCAAGATCATGCAGCATTGGCCGCAGCATGTCCTGCAACCATCCGCGCAAGTTCCTCGGCCTTCATCGGCTTGCCGATCAAATATCCCTGGATCTTGTCGCACCCCATTTTGGTCAGCTCGGTAAGTATCTGCGGCGTCTCGACGCCCTCGGCCACGACGTGACGACCCAGCGAATGCGCCATATCTATCGTCGACTGTACCATTAGTCGGTCGCTCGCACTTCGATCGATAGCAACGACGAAGCTTCTGTCGATCTTGACTTCGGCAGCCGGGATCAACTTGAAATATTCAAGCGTCGAGAACCCGGTGCCATAGTCATCGATCGACACGGTGATGCCGAGTGATCCCAGCTCTTCGAGCGTTCGAATCGAGGCACGACCGCTTGTCATCGCCGCCGATTCGGTGACTTCCAAGGTGAGTCGCTCTGGCGCAAGCCGCGCGTCCGCGAGCATTCCCCGAACAGTGTCGGTCAGGCCCGGCCTTTCGAGCAGCCGCGCAGACAGGTTGACCGCGACATCGAACTCTATCCCGCGCGCGTTGAACTCCGCTGCCACCCGGATCGCGTCCGTCAGCACGAATGCGGTCAGTTTGTCGATCCGATCGTGCTGTTCGGCGGCAAGGACGAACTCGGCGGGGCTGATTTCGCCCTTTTCGGGATGCGACCACCGCACCAGCGCTTCAGCACCCGAAATACGGCCCGCCCGCACGTCGAGCTGCGGCTGATAGGCGACCCAGACCTCCCCGCTGTCGATCGCGGCGTCGAGCCGGCCAAGCAGCGACAGCTTCCACTCCGCATCGGCGAGCTTGGCAGGGTCGTAGGTTTTCCACCGTGCGCCTTCGGCGGCGGCTTCGTCGGCGGCGACCAGGGTCGCGCCGACGCGGTTCGCAAGATCGCGCCCGAC
>DASTLZ010000006.1:0-2314 GCA_035714425.1 Sphingomonas sp. | reverse complement strand
GGCATTGGCGTCGCTGCGCGCGATCAGCCCGTCCGCGCCCCCGACGCCCCGCGCCCATTCGAGCGCCCAGATCGCATCCTCGACCGCCAGCATCGACGGCGTGTTGATCGTCTCGCCCTTGAACACGCCCTCGGCCAGTTTGCCCTTGGACACCAGCCGGAACACCTTGGGCAGCGGCCAGGCGGGGGTGTAGCTTTCCAGCCGTTCGACCGCGCGCGGGCCGAGGATGATGACGCCGTGCCCCCCTTCCCCGCCCAGCACCTTCTGCCAGCTGAACGTCGCGACATCGATCTTCGCCCAGTCGATCGGATAGGCGAACACCGCGCTGGTCGCGTCCGCGAAGCTCAGGCCCTGGCGGTCGGCAGCGATCCAGCCCGCATCGGGCACGCGCACGCCCGACGTGGTGCCGTTCCAGGTAAAGAGCACGTCGCTGGACCAATCGACCGCGCCCAGATCGGGCAGCTGACCGTAATCGGCGCGTACAATCGTTGGATCGATCTTCAACTGCTTGACGGCATCGGTCACCCAGCCTTCGCCGAAGCTTTCCCATGCCATCGTCGTGACCGGCCGCGCGCCCAGCATCGTCCACATCGCCATTTCAAAGGCGCCGGTGTCCGACCCCGGCACGATGCCGATGCGATGCGTGTCGGGCAATTGCAGCATTTCGCGCATCAGGTCGATGCAATAGGCCAGCCGCGTCTTGCCGATCTTGGAGCGGTGCGAGCGACCGAGCGAAGCGGCGGCGAGCTTCGACGCATCCCAACCCGGAGGCTTGGCACAGGGACCGGAGCTGAAGAAGGGGCGAGCGGGTTTGGTGCTCGGCTTGGTCGCACCCCGAATGTCGGGTGCGGTGGCGGTGTCCGTCAATGTATCTCTCCTCACAGAGAGCACGCGCCGCGTTGGGGCGGCGTGGCCCGCCGACGCCCCTAGGCGTGCTTGGCCGGGCTGGCAAGTTGTATCGGTGGGGCAACGAAGGGGTGACACACGGAACCCGGCACGCGATGATGGCGGGCATGTCGCGCGTCGTTCTGTTCGTTTTGCTCCTGCTCGCCGCGTGCGGTCGGCCGTCGTTGCCCACGCAGCGTGCCGATGTGTCGCGGCCGTCGGTGCGAGAGACGGCGCAATGCCTGGGCGACCTGACCCGCGAAGGCGTCGCGTTTCGCAGCTTGCCGGACAAGGATTACGGCGGCGGCTGCGGCGTGTTCGGGGCAGTGCAGCTGACCGACATCGGCGTGCCCGTGACCGGGATCACTGCCATCCGATGCGGCGATGCGCGCGCGTTTTCCAGCTGGGTGCGCAATGCCGTCGCACCGGCCGCCTATCAGATGCTGGGCAGCGAATTGGCGCGGGTGGAGGGGATGGGCAGCTATGCCTGCCGCAACGTGATCGGATCGCCGCGCAACGCCGGCAAGCGATCGGGCCACGCCATCGCCAATGCGGTGGACGTCGGCGGCTTCGTGCTGAAGGACGGGCGGCGGGTGACGATCCTGCGCGACTGGCGCTCCGACGATCCGCGGTTGCGCGATTTCCTCAAAACCATCCACGCCTCCGCCTGTCGCCGCTTCGGCACGGTGCTGAGCCCCGATTACAACGCCGCCCACGCCAACCACCTGCACCTGGAAGACGACCGCGCACGCTTTTGCCGGTAAGGAGTTTGGCGCGCGGGCGGAGCCGGCCCGCTTCCCCGCTTCCCCTCATGGATCAGCGCTCTTGCGGCTGGCGCGGCGCGGCGGTTTCCATTACCGGCCCCGGATGACCGATACCCGAGTACCGTCGCGCGTCTTCGCTCGCGCTCGCCAGGATGCCGCATCCGCCAAGGATGCCGTCTCGACCCCGCAGACGCAGAGCCCGGCCTATGCGCTGGCGTTCCAGGACATGGACTTCCTGCTGCGCGAGGATTTGCGCCCCGTCCGCTTCCAGCTGGAACTGATGAAGCCGGAACTGCTGCTGGCGGAAGCGAACATCGCGTCGACGTTCGTGATGTACGGGTCGGCGCGCATCCCCGAGCCGGCCAAGGCGCAGGCGCTGCTGGAAATGGCCACCGACGACAAGACGCGGCGCATCGCGCAGCGGCTGGTCGACAAGAGCCGGTATTACGATGTCGCGCGCGAGCTTGCCGCCAAGGTGTCGAATTTTCCGCGCGACGAACAGGGCAAGCGGCAATTCGTCGTGTGTTCGGGCGGCGGACCGTCGATCATGGAAGCCGCCAACCGCGGCGCGCACGACGTCGGGGCCGAATCGATCGGCCTCAATATCGTCCTGCCGCACGAACAAGCGCCCAATCCGTACGTTACCCCGGCGCTGTCGATGCAGT
>DASTLZ010000005.1:0-6318 GCA_035714425.1 Sphingomonas sp. | reverse complement strand
GGAGAGGCGGGCCTGGGGCTGCGCGCCACGTTCGTCTTCATGCGGCCGCAGGCATCCGCGCTGGATCATGCCACCGGCCGCGCGCCGGACTTTGCCGTGCCCGGGCCGGACACGCCCACCGACAAGGGTCTGGCGGCGGTGCCCTTCACCCAGAATTTCGAATCGGTCGACCGGCGCGACGAGGCGGTCGGATCGGGCGAATGGCTGCGCTGGACCCGCTTGCGCGAGCGCGAAGGGCTCGACCCGGCGGTGGAGCTGATGGCGATCGGCGACGCTTTGCCCCCGGCGGCCCTCAAATTGCTCGGCGGCTTTGCGCCGGTGAGTTCGATGACGTGGCAGATCAACCTGCTGGGCACGCCCGCGACCGCCGACGGCTGGTGGCTGTTGAACGCGGCGACCGATTATGCTCGCGACGGATCGTCGAGCCAGCGGATGATGGTGTGGAACGCAGGCGGCGCGCCAGTGGCGGAGCATATCCAGAGCGTGGCGGTGTTCGGATAGCGCCGCCTCCGCGACATATTGCGACACTTTGTCGCCCTCCTGACACATCGGCGCGACGGCCCGGGCCGATAGAGCTGTTCATGCGGAACGGGATCGACCCGGCCGCCGTGGAGATTGCATCATGCGCAGGATTATCCTGGGGCTTGCCGTCGCGAGCTGTGCCTTTCCCGCCATCGCCCAGGCGCAGGACGCGCCGCCGCCTCCCCCGGCGCCCGGCGCGCCCCGCAGCGCGCCGATGCCGCCACGGCCGATGCCCGGCGGCATGTTGATGCGTGCCGACGCGAACGGCGACGGCATCGTCACGCGCGAAGAAGTGATGGCGCGTGCGGACGCGCGTTTCGATCGGATGGATGCCAATCACGACGGCGTCATCAGCCCCGACGAGCGACCGATGCGCCGCTGGATGCGCGGTAGATCGGGCGGGGACATGCCGCCCCCGCCACGTCCACGGCCAGCCGCCGCCGACGGTGCCGCACCTCCGCCGCCTCCCCCGCCGTCCGGCCCGGGCGGCCGGGACCGCGGCAAGCCGGTGACGCGCCAGATGGAGCGTGCGCGTGTGGCAGCCGAGTTCGACCGCGCCGATCGCAACCACGACGGGCGCATCGACCAGTCGGAAATCGCCGCGTTGCGCGACATGCAAGCGGGGCCGCGCGGTCCCCGCGGTGACATGCCGCCGCCGCCGCCGGCTCCTCCGCCGCGGTAACGGCATCAGGGGAGCGGCAGCGATCGTCGCCCCCATTCCGTCACCGATATTGCCAGGCCGCGCAACATGCCCCAACCCGGTAACATGGGAGAATTGCAGCACATCCTGCTCGTGGACGACGAACGGTCGATCCGCGAGCCGCTGGCAGTGTATCTGGGCAAGCAGGGTTTTCGCGTCACGCAAGCGGGCGATGCCGAAGCGGCGCGGACCCGGCTTGCGGCCTATGCGATCGATCTCGTCATCCTGGACATCATGATGCCGGGCGAGGACGGGCTGTCGCTCTGCCGTCATATCGCCGCCACCAGCGACGTGCCGGTGATCCTGCTGACCGCACGTGCCGAAGAAACCGACCGGATCGTCGGCCTGGAAATGGGCGCCGATGATTATGTCGTGAAGCCGTTCTCGCCCCGCGAACTGGCCGCCCGGGCGAAGGTGGTGCTGCGCCGGACGCAGAGCGGCGGGGCGCGGCAGCATGCGCCGGAAAGCGGCTCCTTCGCCTTTGCCGGCTGGGTGCTGAAATCGGGCGAGCGGGCGCTGATCGATCGCGAAGGCGTGTCGGTGCCCCTGTCGACGGGCGAGTACAACCTGCTGCATGCGCTGGTCACCCGGCCGCGTCAGGTGCTGACCCGCGATCAATTGCTCGACCTGACGCAGGGGCGAGAGGCCGCCGCCTTCGACCGCGCGATCGACAACCAGGTCAGTCGCCTGCGCCGCAAGATCGAGAGCGATCCCAAGAACCCCGACATCATCAAGACGGTGTGGGGCGGCGGCTACACCCTGTCCGCCGAAGTCACGCGGTTATGACCGCGCGTTTTCCCCGCAGCCTGGCCGCGCAACTGACGCTGCTGATCGCGATCGCGCTGTTCGTGGCGCAGGCGATCAATTTCGCCATGTTGCTGCGCGAGCGGCGGTCCTTCGCGATGGAACAGATCGCAGGGCCGGCGGCGACGCGCTTCATCGATGCGATCGAGCGCAACGGCATCGCCCCGCCACTACCGCCGCCGCCGCCCTCCCCGCCGCCACCGCGCATCCGCCTGGCCGGTGGGCGCCCGGCCGGTGGGCGCCCGGCCGGTGGGCCGGTGCCGCCGCGCGTGCGGCTGCTCACCGACAATCCGATCGGCCCAGTCACACCGCGCGAGCCGGGCGTCGAAGACGCACTGCGGGGAGCGTTGCGCGAAGCGGGGATTCAGGTCGGTCGGATCGCGACCGGACTGGCGCCGCTCGACCCGCGCGATCCGATGCTGCGACGGATGCCGCCGCACCGTGCCGAACGGCTTGCGCGCAATGCCGATGTGCTGGTGATCGCGGTTCAACGTCCCGCAGGCGGTTGGCTGGTGCAGCGGATGCCGTGGGTGCGTGCCGATGCGGGGCTCGTGTGGCGCCTGATCCTGCAGACCGCGATCCTGTTCGCGCTGGTGTTGCTGTCGGTGCTGTGGGCGGTACGCCGCCTCGCCCGGCCGCTGCGCGCGCTGACCCATGCGGCGCAGAGTTTCGGGCCCGGTGACGTCGGCAGTCCGCTCGCCGTCACCGGCCCGGACGACGTGGCGCAGTTGATTGCCGCGTTCAACGCGCTCAGACTGCGCGTCACCGCGATGCTGGACGAAAAGGACCGGATGCTGGGCGCGATCGGCCACGACCTGCGCACGCCGCTCGCCGCGCTGCGCGTCCGCATCGAATCGGTGGAGGACGAGACCGACCGGGCAAAGATGGCGGACACGGTGGCGGAGATGAACCGCACGCTGGACGACATCCTGTCGTTGGCCCGACTGGGGCGCCCCAGCGAAGCGGCGACCGAAGTCGATGTCGCGGCACTGGTCGATGCGGTGGTCGAGGATTTTCGTGACCTGGGTCAGGACGTCACCTTCGTCGAAGCGGCGCGGTTGCCGATCCGGCTGCGCCCGTCGCTGATGCGGCGTGCGGTGCGCAATCTGGTCGAGAACGCGATCAAATACGGACATAATGCGGTCGTCAGCGTCGAGGCCGGGCCGCGCACCGTCGCGATCCATGTCGCCGATGGCGGTCCCGGCATCCCGGAGGACCGGCTGGGCGACGTCTTCGAAGCGTTCACGCGGCTGGAGACGTCTCGCAACCGCGACACCGGCGGCATCGGCCTGGGCCTGGCGCTGGCGCGCGCGATCGTGCGGGAGGCGAACGGCGACGTGACGCTGGCGAACCGGCCCGAGGGTGGGCTGATGGCGACGATCACGCTGCCGCGATAGGCGCGCTAGACTATTTCGTCGGGAAGCCTCGTCCGCGGAGCAGGGCGTTAACGTCCGGGTCGCGACCGCGAAACGCGCGGTACGCTTCGGCCCGATCCGTTTCGTTGCCGGTGGACAGCAGCAGCCGCGCGAACCGCTCCGCCGTTTGCTTGTCCCACGGGCTGCCTGCTTCCTCGAACGCGGCGAATGTGTCGGCGTCCATCGTCTCCGACCACAGATAGCTGTAATAGCCGGCCGAATAGGAATCCGACTGGAACAGATGCCCGAATTGCGGCAGCCGATGACGCATGACCAGCTGCTCGGGCATGCCGATCTCGGCCAGTGTCGCCCGTTCGAACGCGTCCGGATCGACGACACCGTCCGCCAGCGTGTGCAGCTTCATGTCGACGATCGCGGACGAGAGATATTCGGCGGTCGCGAATCCCTGGTTGAACGTCTTCGACGCTTCGATCTTGTCGAGCAGCGCCTGCGGCATCGGCGCCTTCGTCTGGTAATGCCGCGCATATTTGTCGAGCACGTCGCGGGTAAGCAGCCAATGCTCGTTCACCTGGCTGGGATATTCGACGAAGTCGCGCGGCGTGCCGGCAAGGCCGGGATAGGTCACGTTCTGAAGCATCGCGTGGATCGCGTGGCCGAATTCATGGAACAGCGTCTCGGCATCGTCCAGGCTGATCAGGACCGGTTCGCCCTTCGCCGGTTTGGAGAAATTGTTGTTGTTTGAACTCAGCACGATCTGCGCGGGCGCCAGGCCGCGCTGCGATCGATAGGTGTTGGCCCATGCTCCGGATCGCTTGCCCGTCCGCGCGAAATCGTCGCGGTAGAACAGCCCCACCTCCTTGCCCGCACGGGTGACGTGCCAGACGCGCATGTTCGCCTCGAACACGGGGACGGTGCCGGTGATTTCCTTGAAATCCAGGCCATAAAGCCGGTTGGCGGCGTAGAGCGAGCCCTGGATGATATTGCCCAGCTCGAAATACGGCTTCAACTCCGCCTGATCCAGGTCGTAGCGGCTCTTGCGGACCTTCTCCTGATAGAAGCGATAGTCCCAGGGTTCGATGGTGATGCCGGTGCCGGCGATCGCCTGCATATCGCGGACTTCCTCCGCGACGCGCGCCTTGGCCGCGGGCCAGACGCGCATCATCAGGTCCATCGCGGCGGCCGGGGTCTTGGCCATCGTGTCCTGCATCCGCCAGTCGGCGTGGGTCTTGAAGCCGAGCAGGTGGGCGCGGTCTGCGCGCAGCTTGACGATGCGGGCGATGGTGGCGTTCGTATCGTTGGCGCCGCCGCCGTCGCCGCGATTGACGAACGCGCGCCACACCTGTTCGCGCAAGGCGCGGTCGGTGGCGAAGGTCAGTACAGGATCGACGGCGGATCGGGTGTTGACGATCGCCCAGCCAGCCTGGCCACGTTCCGCTGCCGCCGCCTTGGCGACCGCTTTCACGCTGTCGGGCACGCCGGCGAGCCGCGCTTCGTCGGTGACGGCGATCGCGGTGGATTCGTCCGCGAGCAGCTTTTGCGAAAAGTCCGAGAAGCTGGTCGCAAGCTGTTGGTTGATCTGCGACAATTGCGTCTTCTGCGCCGCCGACAATTGCGCACCCTGACGCACATAGCTGTCGCGGATGCGGGTGACGAGGCGCGTCTGCTGCGCATTCAGGCCGCCGGTGGCGCGCTTGGCATAGATCGCTTCGATCCGCGCGAACAGCTTGGGATCGAAGGTGATCCGGTCCTGCGCCGCCGACAGCTTCGGGCTCCATTCGCGGTCAAGCGCTTGATAGGCCGGCGTGTTCATGTTTCCGGTCATCACGCCGAACAGCGTCGACACCCGCCCCAGCCGCTGACCCGCCAACTGCATCGGCACGATCGTGTTGGCGAAGGTGGGCGCCGCGGGATTGTCCGCGATCCGCCGATATTCCGCTTCGCGTTCGGCCAACGCGGTGGTGAAAGCGGCAGGAAACAGTTCCGGCCTTACCTTATCCCAGGGCGGCACTCCGCCATACGGCCCCGACCAGTCGGCCAGCAGCGGGTTGGTGGCGGCGGCAGTTGGCATCTGCCCGCTGGCGGACGTCATGGCAACGCCGGCAAGTACGGTGGCAGCCAGAAACAGGTGGCGCAAGACATGATCCTCAAAACGGCGACGTCGACAGCATAGCGCCCGCCTGCGCGTCCGCAATCATCGGGCGTGCCTCAGCCGCCGTCGGGCTTGGGCGAGCCGTAGAGATAAGCCGGTTCGAATTCTGCCAGACGTGTCAGGCGGCGCCGGTCCAGAATTTCGACGGCACCTTGCTTGTACGTCAGCATGCCATCCTCCCGCAGCGTCCGGAGCACGCGGTTGACGTGGACGCTGGTCAGCCCGCAAATCTCCGCCAGATCGGCCTGCGTGAGGGGCAGTGTGAAGCGGCCGTCCTGCGCCAGTCCGACCATCTCCATCCGGCATTCCGTTTCGCAAAAGAAATGCGCAATCCGCCCGTCGGCGCCAAGCCGGCCCAGCCGGAAAATCCACTCGCGGTTCATCGCCGCGTCCAGCAGCGTGCTGAACCACAAGGTCCGGGTGAGGACCGGGCGGGTCTCGACGATGCGCTCGATCGTGTCGTGGCTGTATTCGGCGATCTTCGCCGGCCCGACGGTGGCGATATCATGATCGAGGTACTTCATCGGAAAACCGTGCAGATCGACGAAATCGCCAGGAATATGGACTGCGACTATCTGCCGCTGGCCCTCCCGGTCATCCATGTAGCGGACCAGAAATCCTTCGAGCAGCAACGTGCTGACGTACAGCCGCTCGCCCTGACGGACCATCAGCTTGCGCGACGGCAGTTCACGCACCTGGGCGATGCCGTCTTCCAGGATTTGCCGATCGTCCTCATCCAGGCGCTCGCGGCCCCGCCCCTTCAAGAA
>DASTLZ010000004.1:0-10461 GCA_035714425.1 Sphingomonas sp. | reverse complement strand
CCGCTTCAATCCCGGTCTGTCGATCCTGGGTGTTGCACTGACGATGTACGACCGGCGCAATCGCTTGACCGATCAGGTGTCGGCCGACGTTCGCGATGTGCTGGGACGGGTGGTGTTCGACACGGTTATCCCCCGCAACGTCCGCTTGTCGGAGGCGCCTAGTCACGGCTTGCCGGCACTGATCTACGACCATCGCTGTCCCGGATCGCAAGCGTATATCGCGCTGGCCCGTGAGATGATCGCCCGCCTGCCCAAAGTGGCTGCCACGAAGGCGGCGGCGGCCGCATGAGCGAGCGGCGGGCGAGGCCGGGTGGGCTGGGGCGCGGGCTGAACGCGCTCCTCGGCGACATTGCGCGGGAGGCGCCCGTGCGCGCCGGCGACGCGGAGGCCGCCGGCGTGCGGATGCTGCCGGTCGCGTCCCTGTCGCCCCACCCGGATCAGCCGCGGCGGCATTTCGACGACGCGATGCTGGACGAACTCGCGGGATCGATTGCGGCGCGCGGCCTGATCCAGCCGATCGTCGTCCGGCCCTATGGCCACGCGTTTCAGATCGTCGCCGGTGAGCGCCGCTGGCGCGCGGCCCAGCGCGCGCATTTGCATGAAGTGCCGGTCGTCGTGCGCGATTTCGACGATGCCGAAACGCTGGAAATCGCGCTGGTGGAGAATATCCAGCGGCAGGATCTGAACGCGATCGAAGAAGCACGGGCGTATCAGCGGCTTGCGGGCCAGTTCGGCCATACCCAGGACGCGCTGGCCAAGATTGTCCACAAATCGCGCAGCCACATCGCCAATCTGTTGCGGTTGCTGGAACTGCCGGCGCCGGTTCAGGACCACGTCGTCCGCGGGACGCTGTCGATGGGCCACGCCCGCGCGCTGCTGGGCGCGCGCGACGTGGAAGCCGCGGCGAACCGCGTGATCGAACGCGGCCTGTCGGTTCGCGAGACAGAGAAGCTGGTCCGCGATGCACGCGTTCCGCAAGAGGCGGGGTCCGGCGGGGGCATGGACGGCGGCGCGGCACGGCAGCAAAAGGCGCCCGACGGCGATATCGCTGCGCTGGAACGGCAATTGGCCGACCTGCTCGGGCTGTCGGTCCGCATCGCGCATGGGGCGAAGGGCGGCACGCTTACGCTGGGCTACACCACGCTCGACCAGCTCGACATGGTATGTCAGCGACTGACCGGTGACGACGCGATCTGAGGGTCCCGGTTACTCCCGCGGTACGCCAAAGCAATAAAAAGGCCGTGGCATCGCTGCCTCGGCCTTTATTCATATCGTCAGCTGTGAACGGGTGAACGGGATCAGCCGTCGTAATCGCCGCCCAGATTCTGGTTGCGCGGCGGAGCGGCGGCGGTGAGGCGCAACGCTTCGGCCGACGCGGACAGCGAGCCGACTTCGTCGACTTCGTCTTCGTCGTCGATCTGCACCTTCTGCAGGCTCAGGATCGCGGCTTCCTTCAGATGCTTGGGGCGCACGGTCTCGTCGGCGATCTCGCGCAGTGCGACGACCGGATTCTTGTCGCGATCACGGTCGATGGTCAGGTCGGCACCGCCCGAGATCTGACGCGCACGTTGCGCTGCCAGCAGGACCAGATCGAACCGGTTAGGAATCTTGTCGACGCAATCTTCGACGGTGACGCGTGCCATGCCGCTTCCTTCGCAAAACAACGATGGGGAAAGCAGGTCGGTTAGACAGCGCGGTCGCCGAAGTCAAGGTTACGGCGGTGCCGGTGCTGCCGGCGTTACGCGGTCGGCGCGGACTTCCAGGCCCAATACAATTGGGCGGGCGGCACGTTCCACCATTCCATGTCGTGATCGATGTCCGAAAAATGCGGCGAAATGAACGACTTCACCCGCGGCGAATATTGATACACCAAAAAGGCCCCGCCGGGGCGGATCACGCGCTGCGTCGCCGCGGCGATCGCCGGGCCGACCCCCTGGGGCAGGGTGGAGAAGGGCAGGCCCGACAGCACGTAGTCGGCATGCTCATGCCCGTGATCGGCAACGATCGTCTCCACGTCCGCGGCCGATCCGTGCACCGCGACGAACCGCGAATCCACGATCGTCTGGCGCAGGTAGCGGATGAAATCCATATTGGTATCGATGACGATCAACTGGGCGTCGGGCGCCATCCGCTCCAGGATCGCGGGGCAGAAGGTGCCCACGCCGGGGCCATATTCCACGAACAGCTTGGTATTCTGCCAATCGACAGGCGCCAGCATCTTGCGGATCAGCCGGTCGGACGACGGCACGATCGATCCCACCATCACCGGATGTTTCAGAAATTGCTGGAAAAACATCTGCCAGGGCGTCGGCGTGCCGTGCGTTCGGCTGCGCGCGCGGCGCGCGGCGGTGGTCGTGCTGGGCATGGACATCCTGTTCCTGGTCGACGGCGCGACTGTCCGTCGCACGTTTCCCGAACGTGTTTCAAGCCGCGGGGTTGCGTGCCGAGCCCAATCTGACGCAATCGGGCGCAATGGCGGACGAAATGCGCGACCGGACAGGGCAGACCGCGGTGATCTTCATCGCCATCCGCACGCCCCAGGACGACGTGGGTTATGCGCAAGCGGCAGCAGCGATGGACGCGCTCGCCGCCCAACAGCCTGGCTATCGCGGGATCGATAGCGTGCGCGATGCGCAAGGGGTCGGCATCACGATCAGCTGGTGGGACAGCGATGCCGCCGCAGTGCGCTGGCGCGACCATCCCGCCCATGCCGACATCCGCGCCGCCGGTCGCGCGCATTGGTATGACGGGTACGAAGTCGCGGTCGCGCAGGTGCAGCGTTCCTATCGTTGGCCGGCATGATCGGCGCCGGACAGCGCACGTTCGCGCTGATGTTCCTGGTCATGCTGACGATCGCGGCGGGCAACACCGCGTTGCAATCGGTGCTGCCCGCGCTGGGCCGGTCGCTGGGCGTCGCGGATAGCGCGGTTGCGGCGGCCTATTCGGTCTCCGCGCTGTTCTGGGTGGTGGCGGCACCGCTCTGGGCGAACCGTTCGGATCGATCGGGGCGGCGGGCGATGATCCTGCTCGGGCTGGGCGGGTTCTCGGTGTCGCTCATGCTGTGCGGGCTTTTCCTGATGGCGGGAATCAACGGCTGGATCGGCGGCACCGCCGCGTTCCTGTGCTTCATCGGTGGCCGGCTGATCTACGGCATCTTCGGCGCGGCGGCGCCCCCGGCGGTGCAGGCGCTGGTCGCCGGCGAGACGACACGGGAGGAACGCACCCAGGCGCTGACGCTGCTGGCATCCGCCTTCGGGCTGGGCACCATCTTGGGCCCGGCGATCGCGCCCTACATGATCCTGGGCCATCTCGGCGCGTATCAGGTCGGGCTGGCCGGGCCGGCGTTCGTCTTTGCGCTGTTCGGGCTCGCCGTATGGATCACGGTGCGGTCGATGCTGGCCGACGATCGCGCGCCGCTGCCGGGCATCGAGCCGGCGGCGCATGGCACCAGCAGTGCTTACCCTTCCATCGGCGGCGCTCCCACCGGCGCCACGGTGACTGCCGCGATGCAGCCGCATACCGAACAGGTCGGCTATCGCGATCCGCGCATCCGGGGCTGGATGATCGCCGGGTTGGTGATGGGGCACGCCCAGGCGATGACCAGCCAGGCGATCGGATTCCTGGTGATCGACAGGCTCGCGCTAGCGCCGACGGCCGCGCTGGAGCCGACCGGGTTGGTCCTCATCATGGGCGCCGGCGCCGCGCTGCTCGCACAATGGGGCGTCATCCCGCGCCTTTCGCTGGGGCCACGCCAATTGGTCGTCGTCGGGCTGGCGATCGCCGCCGTCGGCACTGCGCTGACCGGACTGGGGACGTCGCTCTATGGGATCGCGCTGGCCTATGCGCTGTCGAGCCTCGGCTTCGGCTTTACCCGTCCCGGCTTCACCGCCGGCGCCTCGCTCGCGGTCGGCCCGGCGGCGCAGGGGGCCGTCGCGGGCAAGGTCACCAGCGTCAACGGGGCCAGTTTCGTGCTGGGGCCGTCGATCGGTATCGGATTGTACGAGATGCAGCATTCGCTGCCGTTCCTTGCGGCAGGCGCGGCTTGCGTCGCCATGATGGCCTATGGCTGGATGGCCTTGCGCGACCCGCGTTGAGGATCGCGCCCGGAACGGGGGAGCGTCAGCTGCCCCGTGGCGTCAACTGCCCCGGCGCGATGAAGCCCAGCGGCTGGATCGCCGCTGCATCCTGTTTCAGATGCGCCGCCACCTGTTCGTAATCGCGCTCCATGTCCTGCGTCACGCTGGCCCGCGATTCGGTCAACGCTTCGACGAAATCGGCCATCGTCACGCTGGTCGAGGCGATATCGCGGCGCAGCGCGACCAGTCCGGCGCGGCGCACCACGTCGCTCAGGTCGGCACCGGTGAACCGGCTGGTCCGCCGCGCGATCTCCGCCAGATCGACATCGGGCGCCAGCGGCATCTTGGCCGATTGGATGCCCAAGATGCGCGCCCGTCCTTCTTCGGACGGGACGCCGACGTAGATCAGTTCGTCGAAGCGGCCGGGGCGCAGCAACGCCGGGTCGACCAGATTGGGCCGGTTGGTCGCGCCGATGACGACGACCGACTGCAATTCCTCCAGCCCGTCCATTTCCGCCAGAATGGTGTTCACCACCCGCTCGGTCACTTGCGGCTCGCCGCCCCCACCGCTGCCCCGCGCCGGCACCAAGCTGTCCAGCTCGTCGATGAAGATGACGGTCGGCGCCACCTGACGCGCGCGTTGGAACAACCGGGCGATCTGCTGTTCGCTTTCGCCATACCATTTGCTCAGCAGGTCGCTCGATTTCGTCGCGATGAAATTGGCCTGCGCCTCACGCGCCACCGCCTTCGCCAACAGGGTCTTGCCGGTGCCGGGCGGGCCGTACAGCAGGAACCCCTTGGCGGCGCGGATGCCCAGCCGGCGAAAGGCATCTGGGTTGCGCAGCGGCAATTCGACGCCCTCCTTCAGCCGCATCTGCGCATCGTCCAGGCCGCCGACATCCTCCCACCGCGTCGTCGGCGCCTGCACCATCACTTCGCGCATGGCGGAGGGCTGCACGCGTTTCAGCGCTTCCAGGAAATTCTCGCGGGTGACGCACAGGGTATCCAGCACGTCGGCCGGGATCGTGCGCTCTTCCAGATCGAGCTTGGGCATGATCCGCCGCACCGCCTCGATCGCCGCTTCGCGCGCCAATGCAGCCAGATCGGCACCGACGAAGCCATAGGTGGTGCGTGCCAGCTCGTCGATGTCGACACCGTCGCCCAGCGGCATGCCGCGCATGTGGATGCCCAGGATTTCGCGCCGCCCGCGCTCGTCGGGTACACCGACGACAATCTCCCGGTCGAACCGGCCGGGCCGGCGCAGCGCTTCGTCGATCGCCTCGGGCCGGTTAGTGGCCGCGATAACGACCAGATTGGCGCGCGCTTCCAATCCGTCCATCAACGTCAGCAATTGTGCGACCAGCCGCTTTTCTGTCTCGCCCTGCACTTGCCCGCGCTTGGGCGCGATCGAATCGATCTCGTCGATGAACACGATCGACGGCGCCGCCTTTGCCGCTCGCTCGAACACCTCGCGCAATTGCGATTCGGACTGCCCATAGGCCGAGCCGACGATCTCGGGGCCGTTGATGAGAAAGAATTGCGCGTCGCTTTCGTTCGCCACCGCGCGCGCCAGCCGCGTCTTGCCGGTGCCGGGCGGACCGTGGAGCAGCACGCCCTTGGGTGGATCGACGCCCAGCCGCTGGAACAATTCGGGATAGCGCAGCGGCAGTTCGACCATCTCGCGCAACTGGTCGATCGTCTGCGCCATGCCGCCGATGTCGTCATAGGTCACGTCGGCACGGCGTTGCGCCGGTTCTTCATATTCGGCGCGCAGTTCGATCTCGGTGTTCTCGTCGATGTGGACGATGCCCTTGGGCACCGCCGAGACCACGATCAGCCGCACTTCCTGCAAGGCATAGGCGGGCGCGTTCATGAAACGCTGCACGTTGGCGGGCATGTCCGCCACCCGCTGGTGCCCCGCAGTGGCCACCACGTCGCCCTGACAGAACGGCCGGCCCAGGAACGTGCGCTTGAGCGCGTTCGACGATCCCTGGAGCCGCAAATTCTGCTGCGCCGGCGCGAACACGACGCGGGTCGCGGGCTTCGACACCGCGCGGCGCACTTCGACGAAATCGCCGGAGCCAACGCCGGCATTGGCGCGCTGAAGCCCGTCGATGCGCAGCAGGTCCAGCCCTTCGTCTTCGGGATAGGGGCCAACGGAGCGGGCGGGGGTCGATTGCTTGCCGACGATCTCGATCACATCGCCTTCGCCGATGCCCAGCGCCGCCATCACCGCGCGCGGCACATGCGCCAGGCCGCGGCCCGAATCCTCGGGCCGGCTGTTCGCCACCTGAATGCGGCGGCTGGGGGTGTCGCTGTCGGGCACGCAAATTCCTTTTTCGGTGCGGGTCGAAGCGTGCGAGATAGGAAGCGGTTCCGGGCTCCGCGAGGGTTACCGCAAGGGCGGGGGATCATCCGACCGGCAATGACGTTGACGCAGATCACATGATCGAAAGGAACCGGGAATAGCCCGCGCACACTTCGCCCCCCCGGCGGGCAAACCGCCCAGCCTGCTCCGGGCTGCCGGCGTCGGCGCCGTCGCGATCATGCTGATGCTGATCGCGGGCTTCGCCATCGCGCGTTATCCGTTCGCGTTCGATCGCACTATCATACTGGCATTGCACGATTCCGGCTCGTCTTGGCTGCGCCCGGCGATGATCGACATCACCGCGCTGGGTGGCGGTACGATCCTGACGATCGTCGTCCTGGTCGCCTCCGGGCTGATGCTGGTCCACCGGCATGCGATGACGGCGCTGCTGCTCGTCGTGGCGACGGTGAGTGGGGCGCAGGGGGTGCAGGTGCTGAAACGGGTGTTTGCGCGGATGCGGCCGGATGTGGTGGATCATATCGTGCAGGTCAGCGGCAACAGTTTCCCGAGCGGACATTCGGCGGACAGCGCGATCGTGTATCTGACGCTGGCGGGGCTGGCGACGCAGGTCGTGCGCGGTGTGGCCGTCAGGCGCTATATCGTTGGAATCGCTATCTTTCTAGTCGGGGCGATCGGCGTCAGCCGCGTCTATCTGGGCGTGCATTGGCCCAGCGACGTGCTGGCCGGATGGAGTTTCGGCACATTGTGGGCGCTCGCCTGGTGGCTTGCAGGCGCCAAGGCGCGGGCGTCGCTCAGGGGTGCGAGACGCTAGCCAGCAGCGCCTGCGCGGCCTTCAGATGGGGCGCGTCGACCATGCGGCCTTCAAATTGCAACGCGCCCGCACCCGGGTTTCGCGAAAAAAGCGCGATAATTTCACGCGCGTGCGCGATTTCGCGCTCATTCGGCGAAAAAGCGGCGTTTATTACGGAAATTTGCGAGGGGTGAATCGCCATCATCCCGGCGAACCCGTCGCGCCGCCCGCGCGCGGCATATTGGGCCAGCGCGTCCAGGTCGCGGAAGTCGGGATAGACCGTCTCGATCGCCGGCACCCCCGCCGCATGCGCGCCGAACAGCGTCAGCGAGCGCGCCAGCTGATAGGGTGCGGTGTAGCTGCCGTCCGCCTCGCGCGCGGCCGTCGCGCCGATCGCCGCGGGCAAATCCTCCGCCCCCCAGGTCAGCCCGCACAGCCGATCGGTGACCCCGCCATACGTCCCCAGCGTGAAGATCGCCGCCGGCGTCTCGCTGGCGATCGGCAGGATGCGGGTGTCGCCGGACAGCCGTGCGGCCAGCGCAGACAGGCTGGCGCCGCCGTCGGCCTTGGGCAGGACGATCCCGTCCGGCCGGGCGGGCAGCACCGCGGCCAGATCGTCGTCGGCCAGCCCCGAATCGAGCGGGTTGATGCGCACGAACAGCGGCAGCCGCCGCTCCTGCGCCAGGAACGCCGCCACCGCGGCGCGCGCGGACGCCTTTGCCGAAGCCGCGACCGCGTCTTCGAGGTCCAGGATCAGCGCGTCGGCATCCAGCCCCGCTGCTTTCGTCATGCGATCCGGCCGGTCGCCAGGCACGAACAGCAGCGAGCGCAGCCTCATCGCCCGCGCTCGGCCAGCGTGCGTTCCCAGGCGAGCGCATCGCGCACGATCCCGTCCAGATCGTCGCGCTGCGGCCGCCACGGCAGCGCAGCCAGGATCGCGCGGTTATCCGCGATCAGCGCGGCCGGATCGCCGGGCCGGCGCCCTTCGAGACGGCGTTCGATCGTGACGTTGGTCACCCGGTCGACCGCGTCGAGCACTTCGAGTACGGAAAAGCCGCGGCCGTAGCCGCAGTTCAGCGTGTGGCTCTCTTCCGGCCGATCGACCAGCAGTTCCAGGGCAGCGACATGCGCGGCGGCGAGATCGGCGACGTGGATGTAATCGCGCACCCCGGTGCCGTCGGGCGTATCGAAATCGGTGCCATAGACGCCGACGCCGTCGCGCTTGCCGATCGCGGCCTCGACCGCGATTTTGATGAGGTGGGTGGCGCCCACCGTCGATTGGCCGGAGCGCCCCAGCGGATCGGCGCCGGCGACGTTGAAATAGCGCAGGCAGGCGTAATTCAGCGGATGCGCCGCCGCGACATCGCGCAGCATCGCCTCCGTCATCAGCTTCGACATGCCATAGGGGTTGATCGGCACCGTCGGATCGCCTTCGGCCACCGGCACCTTCGCCGGCGTGCCATAGGTGGCCGCGGTGGACGAGAAGATGATGTGCGGCACGCCCGCCGCGACCGCGCTTTCGATCAGGCTGCGGCTGGCGGCGGTGTTGTTGCGATAATATTTGAGCGGATCGGACACCGATTCCGGCACCACCACCGATCCGGCGAAATGCATGATCGCGCGCACCCCGTGATCGCGCAGCACCCCGGCCATCGCCGGATCCTCGACCGCCATCGTAACCAGCGTGGCCCGCGGATCGACCGCCCAGTCGAATCCGGTCACCAGATTGTCGACGACGACCACATCATACCCTGCGTCGCACAGCGCCAGCACGGCATGGCTGCCGATATATCCTGCACCGCCCGTCACCATCACCTTGCCGTCCAGCATGCGCCACTCCCCAAGAGGCTGTTTGAAAACTCGCGAGAGAGCGAGTTTCGCAGGCGGTGCCAGCGGGCTGGCACCGCGAAACGCGCCATAGCGCGTTTTCCAACGGGCTCTAAGCGTGTTGGCGGTCGCTTACCCGGTTCCTATCTAAGGCAAAATACGGAAGGATCAGCATGACCGAATATGTGACGCTGGCGGGGGGCTGTTTCTGGTGCACCGAAGCGGTGTTCAAGGACGTGATCGGCGTCGAGAGCGTCGAGAGCGGCTATATCGGTGGCCATATCGCCGACCCGACCTACAAGCAGGTGTGCGGCGGCGACACCGGCCATGCCGAGGGTATCCGCATCGGCTTCGATCCCCAAGCGCTGGCGCTCGCCGATCTGCTGGCGATCTTCTTTGCGACGCACGATCCGACGCAGCTGAACCGGCAGGGCAATGACGTCGGCACCCAATATCGATCGGCGATGTTCCCGGCCTCGCCCGAGCAGGAAGCGGACATGCGCGCCGCGATGGAGCGTGCGCAGGCCGACCTGCCGCAAAAGATCGTCACCACGATCGAGCCGATGGCGACCTGGTATCCCGCGGAAGGATATCATCAGGATTATTGGGAGACGCAAGGACGCGGCAATCCGTATTGCATGGCGGTGATCCCGCCCAAGCTCCAGAAACTGCGCAAGAGTTTCGCCGCACGATCGAAGACCGTCACGGCCTGACCGCCTCGCCGGGCCGGCCAAGCCGGTAATCTGACGTAAGCCGGTAATCTGACGTAAGAACGCGAAGGGGGGCGGGCGACCGCCCCCCTTCGCCGTTGGCGTCGTCAGGCGGCGCGCATCGACACGATCTTGCCGGGCGCCTTGGGCGGCTCGCCGACGGGCAGGCCATCGACCAGGTCCATGCCGTCGGTCACTTCGCCCCAGACGGTATATTGCTTGTCGAGGAAGCGGGCGTCGTCGAACACGATGAAGAATTGCGAGTTCGCCGTGTCCGGCGCGTTGGTGCGCGCCATCGAACACACGCCGCGGACGTGCGGTTCGGACGAGAATTCCTGCTTCAGGTTCGGCTTGTCCGAACCCGACATGCCGGTGCCGGTGGGATCGCCGCCCTGCGCCATGAAGCCGGGGATGACGCGGTAGAACACGACGCCGTCGTAGAAGCCGTCATTGGCCAGTTCGACGATGCGCGCGACGTGATTGGGCGCCAGATCGGGGCGCAGCTTGATCGTGACGTCGCCGGTTTCCAGCGTCATCGTCAGGGTGGTCGGGGTGTCGGACATCAAAGCTCTCCTGAAAGATCGGCCTGAAATCGATCGGGCCTGAAATAGATCGGTGCGCAGATAGGGTGCGCATGCGCGGGTGGCAAATCCAGTGCGCGGAGGGTAAAGACGATGTCTGAAAACTCGCGAAGAGCGAGTTCGTAGGCGGTGCCGGCCCGCTCCCCCT
>DASTLZ010000003.1:0-9190 GCA_035714425.1 Sphingomonas sp. | reverse complement strand
TTTTCGGAAAACGTGTTGATGTTGATATAGCCGACGTCGCCCTTTGCTTCCCATTTCACCGGCTTCTGCACGATCAGTTCGCGCATCATCGCGACCTCGATCGGCTTGGGACTGCCGGGGCGGACCAGCGTCATCGCGATCTTGGTGCCGGGCTTGCCGCGCATCAGCCCGATCGCTTCGTCCAGCGTCTCGCCATAGATCAGCTTGCCGTCGACATGGGTGATGTAATCGCCCGATTTGATGCCGGCACGGGCCGCGGGCGTATCTTCCTGTGGGGCGATCACCTTGACCGCGCCGTCCTCCATCGAGACGGTCAGGCCCAGGCCGCCGTAATTGCCCTCCGTCATGATCCGCAGATTTTCGTAATCCAGCGCGTCGACATAGCTGGAATGCGGATCGAGGCTGGCAAGCATCCCCTGGATCGCGCCTTTCATCAGCGTCTTGTCGTCGACCTTGTCGACGTAATCCGCCTTCACCCGGTTGTAGACTTCCAGGAACTGGTCGAATTCGTGATAGGTCGAACTGTCCACCGCCGCCATCGCGGAGGTGGTGACGGGGACGAGGACGATCGCCCCCAACAGGGTGATCGCAGACATCGAAGGGCGCTTGAACGAGCGTGGCATCATGGTTCCCGAAGGCGACGAAAAGCGCCGATTGCGACAGATAGCGCTTCCTGCGCCGCGATCAAAGCGTCACCGCGGCTGAACGATTGCTGAGCGCCTGTTTGGCAACGCGCGAAAGAGCGAGTTTGGTAGGCGGTGCCATAGCGCGTTTGCAACCGGACGCTGAGCGTCAGCCGATCAGCGCCGCGATATCCACAGGGCGCCCGCGGCGGCGCAATTCCACCGTGATTCGCGGCTCGTCATCCATGCCGGCTTTGCCCAGCACCATGCCGCCCTGCGCCTGCTCCCCGCTGCGCACCGCCAGATCGCGCAAGCCGGTGATGAGGGTGACCCAGCCGCCGCCGTGATCGACGATGACAATGGGGCCATAGCCGCGGAACGGCCGGGCGAACCGGACGATGCCAGCGGCGGGCGCGACGACCGACGCGCCGCGCGCCACCGTAAAGGTCAGCCCGCGCGCGCGCACCCCGGCATCGGACAATTCGCCAAGCCCCGTCACCAACCGCCCCGCCACCGGCAGGCGATAGGCGGCGGTGATCGGTGGCAGCGCAGCACCCGGCGCGACGGGGCGCGGCAATGGCCCCGGAATCGCCGCAAGATCGGCCGCCGCGGCATCGGCCGTCCCGTCCTGCGCCATCCGGTCGACCAGATCGCGTGCGCGTTCCCCCAGGGCCAGTGCCCGATCCGATTGGTCGATCGCCCCCTGCCCCAGCCGCACGGCCCGGCCGCGGTGCGTCGCCACCGCCTGCGCCAAGGCGACTCGCGCTTGCTCCAGGCGCAGGCGGCCATCGCGCAAACCCGTCGCCGCCGCCGCCGCCGCGGTGCGCAGCCGCCTGGTGTCCTCGATCGCGGTGCGCAAGCCGGCGGTTCGCGCACGGACGACGGGCAAGGCGGTGCCGAGCACGGCGCGGACATGGACCAGATCGTCGATTGATCCGGGTTGCGCGATGGCGACGATCGCAGGGCGGCGCGCAAGCGCGGCAAGCGCAGCGAGCAGGCGCGCGGCCGGCGTCTGCGCCTGCGCCAGCGCGGCACGACGGCGCGCGAGCAGATCGTCGATCAGCGCGGCGCGAGTGCGCGCCGCGCCGAGTTCGGCCTGCGCCGCGGCGATCCGCCCGGCGAGCGCGCGCTCCTCCGCCTGTGCGCGCGCGGCCGCATTGCGTTCGCTGGCAGCGCGGGCGGCGAGCGCATCGGCGCGGCGGCCGGCGACGGCGGCCTCGCGGCGCGCGTCGATCAGGCGCTGGCGCTGGTCGGCGATCGTCACCTGCGCCGAGCCGGTGGTGGCGAGCGTGACGGCGATCAGGAAGGCGGCCAGGAAAGCGGCGGTGAGAGCCCCGCCCCGACGTTGCAGCGTTGCGGATGCCGCACCCACTGCCTCACCCCTCTCGGTGATAGGGGTGGCCCGCCACGATGCTGACCGCGCGGAACAATTGTTCCGCCAGCATCGCGCGCGCCAGCATGTGCGGCCATGTGGCGCGCCCGAACGACAGCAGCAGATCGGCTTGGCCGCGCGCCGCATCGTCGAAGCCGTCGGCGGCGCCGATCTCGAACCGCGCCTCGCGCACGCCATCGTCGCGCCAGCGCTCCAGCATGCGCGCGAATGCCATCGACGACAGCATCTCGCCGGTTTCGTCGAGCAGCACGCGGCGCGACTGGCCGGGCAGGTCCGGCATGCGCCCGCCCGCGTCGGGCATTTCAGTGACGCGCGTCGGCCACGCGATCCGCTTCATATATCGGTCGACCAGCTCCGCTTCGGCAGAGCGCCCGATCCGCCCGCGCGCGACGATATGGAGCAGCACGCGGGAGGCGGCGGTATCAGGCGTCGTCGAACGTCGTCGGTTGCGGCGGCGGCGGCGGCGGCGGCGCATCGCCGAACGCCCACATCCGTTCCAGATTGTAGAAGCTGCGCACTTCCGGCCGGAACAGGTGGACGATGACGTCGCCCGCGTCGATCAGCACCCAATCGGCCGTCGGCAATCCTTCGATACGGGTAAGCCGCCCGCATTCGGCCTTGATCCGCTCGGCCAGCTTGGTCGCCATCGATGCCACCTGCCGGGTCGATCGGCCGCTGGCGATCACCATGTGATCGGCGATGCTGGATTTGCCGGCAAGCGGGATCGAGATCGCGTCGACCGCCTGATCGTCCTCCAGGCTGGCCATGACCAGCGTGTGCAGCTGCTCGATCTCCTCGGGCGTGGAAGGACGGGGTGCGGGATTAGAGATAGCCAAATCAGCTCCTGGGTCGGGTGACGGGCCGGCGCAGATGCCGGTGCCAGTCGGGGTCGGCCGCGCGTGCGGCTGTCGCGGAGGTCGGGTCGGGGCGGAAGCGCAACAGCACCAAGGCCGGCAAACTCCACGACGTCCAGGTCTTCGCCGTGCCCACGGGCCGTCGAAAGCGCCGCAGCCACGCCATCGCAGGGCTTGCGAGGGCATCGTCGTCATATCCCGGACGCGCGATCACCGCAATCGGGATCGCACGCGCGATGCCACGCCAATCGCGCCAGCGGTGAAATTGCGCCAGATTGTCCGCCCCCATCAGCCAAATGAAGCGCTTTTTGGGATATTTTCGCTGAATCCGCCGCAATGTATCGGTAGTATAGCGGGTGCGAAGCTGCGCCTCGATCGCGCTCGCCCGGATCGGCGCGCGCCGCGCCATCGCCCGTGCCGACGCCAGGCGCGCCGCCAGCGGCGCCATGTCGGACGCCTGATCCTTCAGCGGATTGCCCGGCGACACCATCCACCACGCCTCGTCCAGCCCGAGCGCGCGGATCGCGCCCAGCGTCACGCGCCGATGGCCGCGGTGTGCGGGATTGAACGATCCGCCGAACAACGCGACGCGCGCATCGGTGCGAGCCGGTAGCCGGATCAACAAAGCCGGCGCGACCCTGCCATGCCGCGCGTCACCCGCGCACCTGGCCGGCGCCGCGCCCGATCCACTTATACGTCGTCAGCCCTTCCAGCGCGACCGGCCCGCGTGCGTGCAGGCGCCCGGTCGCGATTCCGATCTCCGCACCCAGGCCGAATTCGCCGCCATCGGCGAATTGCGTCGAGACGTTCCACAGCACGATCGCCGAATCGACCTCGCCCAGGAAGCGCTCGGCGACGCCCGCGTCGGCGGCGACGATGGCGTCGGTGTGGTGCGATCCGTGGCGAGCGATGTGGCCGATCGCCGCGTCCACGCCGTCGACCAACGCGACGGAGGCGATCGCGTCGAGATATTCGGTGTCCCAATCCGCCGCGTCCGCCGCGACGACGTGCGCATCGAGCGCGGCGATGGCGGCGTCACCACGCACTTCGCAACCCGCTTCCCGCAACGCCGTGACCAGCGCCGCAGCGGCGGGATAGGCACGGTCGATCAGCAGCGTCTCCATCGCGCCGCACACGCCGGTGCGGCGCAGCTTGGCGTCGACGACGATCGCCTGCGCCATCGCCGGATCGGCCGACGCATCGACATAGACGTGGTTGATGCCATCGAGATGCGCCAGCACCGGCACCCGCGCTTCGGCCTGCACCCGCGCCACCAGCCCCTTGCCGCCGCGCGGGATGATGAGGTCGATCAGCCCCTCCGCGGTCAGCATCGCGCCCACGGCGGCGCGGTCCGTCGTGGCGACCAGCTGCACTGCATCGCGCGGCTGGCCGCCGGCGGCCAGCCCGTCGGCGAAGGCGGCGTGGATCGCGGCATTGCTGCGGCTCGCCTCCGAACCGCCACGCAGGATCGCGGCATTGCCGCTGCCGATGCACAAGGCCGCCGCATCGGCGGTCACGTTGGGGCGGCTTTCGTAGATGATGCCGATCACGCCGATCGGCACGCGCACACGCGCCAGCGCCAGCCCGTTCGGCCGGATCGTCTCGTCGATCACAGCACCGACCGGATCGGCCAGCCGCGCGACCGCCTCGACCCCGTCCACCATCGCCGCGACCCGGCCGGCGTCGAGCCGCAGCCGATCGAGCATCGCGCCCGACAGGCCCGCCGCCTGCGCACGCGCCATATCCTGCGCATTGGCGGCAAGGATCGCATCTTGCGCCGCGCGCAAGGCTTCGGCGGCACGCAGGATCGCGGCCCGCTTCGCGTGCGTCGGCGTCCGCGCGAGCGATCGTGCGGCGGCGCGGGCGCGCGCGGCCATGTCTTGCATATCGGCGTGCAGGGTGTCGCTCATGCCGTCCGGCTAGCATGGGCACGCGCGCTCGCCAACGGCCTGGCGGTGGCGTATCGCCGCCGCGATGTGGAACATCGTGTCGTGACCGGGGCGACCATCGCCATCCGCGCCTGCGTGGCGAGCGATCTCGACGGGGTCGACGCGTTGTGGCGAGCGTCCTTCCCGAACGATCCACCACGCAATCGCGCCGCCGTCGCCGTGCCTGCAAAACTGGCCGCCCAACCGGATTTCGCGCTGGTCGCCGTCGACGGGGAACGCATCGTCGGCACCGCGTTCGGGGGCTATGACGGGACGCGCGGGTGGCTATATGCGGTGGCGGTCGCACGGGATCGCCGTGGCCGGGGCATCGGCGCCACCCTGGTGCGTGCGGTCGAGGCGCGGCTGGCGGCGGCGGGGTGTCGCAAGATCAACCTGCAAATCCGCGACACGAATCTGGCCGTCGCCGCTTTCTATGCCGCGCTGGGTTATGCGGTCGAGCCGGTAACCAGCATGGGTAAATTGCTGCCCGCCGATGGCACGATCGATCCCCCGATCTGCGGCCCCATCAGCGGCAGGGATACATCCACGCCATCACCCTGACGATGCCGTCCTTCAGCGGCAGCGTGCGCGCCTGCCGTGCGGGGATGTCGTTCAGGCCGTCGATCATCTCGTCCACCGACGGATCCGGCGCGTCCGCGGGCTTGCAATACAGCGGAGCTTTGCCGGCCGCACGGCGCGCATCGCGTTCGGCACGCATCCGGGCCAGCGCATCGGTCGCTTCGCGGCGAAGCGCGGGCATGTCGGGGGACAGCATGCCCAGGACACCGCCATCGCGGATCGGGTTCGCACGCTGGAGAAACGCATCGACCGTCATCGACGCCGATGCGGGGACGGCGAGGAAGATCAGGGGCAGCACGGCATAACGCAGACGCAACATAGGCGGACCTTTCGCCATCGAAAAGGCCCACCTATGAAGGACTCGGACTGACTTGACGCTGAACGATCAGGTACGCTGAACGATCAGGCTCCGAGTGGGCTGGGCGTCCCGAACGGTCCGCCGGGGCGGCGCGTCTTGGGGATGGACGTACCGGCACGCGGAACCGATGGCGATTTCGGGCCGCTGTCCATCCGGCCGATCTCTTCCCCCGCGATCAGCTTCTTGATCTCGTCACCCGACAGCGTTTCATATTCCAGCAACGCGCCGGCGAGCAGGTGAAGCTGATCGACGTGATCGGTCAGCACCGTCTTCGCGCGGCTAAGCCCGCCTTCGACGATCCCCTTGATCTCGTCGTCGATCAACTGCGCGGTCGCGTTCGACATCCGCACCGGCTGCGACGATGAATAGCCCAGGAACGATTCGCCTTCCGGCTGCGCATATTCCACCGGTCCGACCTTGTCCGACATGCCCCATTTGGTGACCATGTCGCGCGCCAGCCCGGTCGCATACTGGATATCGCCCGACGCGCCGGATGACACCTTGTCGTAGCCGAAGATGATTTCCTCGGCGACACGGCCACCCATCGCGACGGCCAGGTTGGCGTACATCTTGTCGCGGTGATAGCTGTAGCTGTCCCGCTCCGGCAGGCGCATCACCATGCCCAGCGCGCGACCGCGCGGAATGATCGTGGCCTTGTGGATCGGATCGGACGCCGGCTCGTGCAGGGCGACGATGGCATGGCCCGCCTCGTGATAGGCGGTCATCCTCTTCTCGTCCTCGGTCATCACCATCGAACGCCGCTCGGCGCCCATCATGACCTTGTCCTTGGCTTCCTCGAACTCCGCCATCGCGACCAGGCGCTTGCCCTTGCGCGCCGCGGTCAACGCCGCTTCGTTGACCAGATTGGCCAGATCGGCGCCCGAGAAGCCCGGCGTGCCGCGCGCGATCGTGCGCGCATCGACATCGGGCGCCAGCGGCGTCTTTTTCATATGGACTTCCAGGATCTTGATCCGGCCCTCGATATCCGGGCGCGGCACGACGACCTGGCGATCGAACCGGCCGGGACGCAGCAGCGCAGGATCGAGCACGTCGGGGCGGTTCGTCGCCGCGACGATGATGATCCCTTCGTTCGCCTCGAACCCGTCCATCTCGACCAGCAGCTGGTTCAGCGTCTGCTCGCGCTCGTCGTTGCCATTGCCCAGGCCGGCACCGCGATGGCGACCGACCGCGTCGATTTCGTCGATGAAGACGATGCACGGCGCCGATTTCTTGGCCTGTTCGAACATGTCGCGCACACGGCTGGCGCCGACGCCGACGAACATCTCGACGAAATCCGAACCCGATATGGTGAAGAACGGCACACCCGCTTCGCCCGCGATGGCGCGGGCGAGCAGCGTCTTGCCCGTGCCCGGCGACCCGACCAGCAGCGCGCCCTTGGGAATCTTGCCGCCGAGCCGCGCGAACTTCGTCGGGTCCTTCAGGAATTCGACGATCTCGACCAATTCCTCACGTGCTTCGTCAATGCCCGCCACGTCGTCGAAGGTGACCTTGCCTTCCTTCTGGGTCAGGATCTTCGCGCGGCTCTTGCCGAAACCCATCGCGCCCGAACCCGAATTCTTCTGCATCTGGCGCAGCACGAAGAACGCGATACCCATCAGCAGCAGGAACGGCAGCGACTGCACCAGGATATACTGCCAGATCGACGGACCGTCATCAGCCCGCGCCTTGAACGTCACGCCCTTCTCGCGCAGCTTGTTGATGAGCTGCGGGTCCTGCACCGGCAGGGTGCGGAACGTCTCGCCGGAGGTCAGCGTGCCGGTGATCTGTTCGCGGCTGATCGCCACGTCCTTGACCGTGCCTTCGTCGACCTTGTCGAGGAACGTCGAATATTCGACCTGGCTGCCGCCCGCCGCACTGGTCCGTCCGTCCACCATCGTGACGAAGACCGCGAGCGCAAGGAGAATGCCGACCCAGATCAGCAGGCTTTTCATCCACGGATTGGGGCTACCGCCGCCATTGCCGCTGCCGTCCTGACCGGGCTGCTTGTCGTTTTCGTTCATGGAGTACCTTTCGCCATCACAAGATAGGCGCACGCCGGTTAATGGCAATGGAACAAGGCGCCCTCTAGCGCGTCTCGCGCGCATTTCGCCGCGGCGGCGCCGGACGAAAGCGCCACACCCCGCGCCGCATGCCCGCGACCACCCCCGCCTGGGTCGCCCGAGTGCCCTTGGCCAAGGCGTCGAGCAGCGGTTCGACGTTGCTCGATTCGGACCAGTCGGGCGTCGTGATCCCGCCCGCCGTGCGCACCGCGGATACCGCCCGCCGCGCCAGCAGCCGCAACAGCGCGCGCGGCATCCCGTCGATCGCCAGCGTCACGATCGTCGGCTCCGGCCAGGTGCTGCGGCCTTCCCACGCCCAGTCGGCGACCGCGCGCAAATCGACATCGGCCTCCGCCAGGGCCGCCGCCGATCGTGCCAGACGCAGCGGATCGAGCCATTCGTGATCGCCCAGCAGCCGGCGGAAACGGCTGCGGTCGTGACGCTCGTCGGTGTTGGCGGGATCATCGACGAACGGCATCGTGCTGCGCCGCGCGATCCCGCGCAATTCGGCCCTGCGCCAGTCGAGCAGCGGCCGAACCACCCGGATGCCCGCGATCGACACCGCGGGGCGGATACCGGCAAGCCCCGACAGGCCGGCGCCGCGCACGGCGCGCATCAGGAACGTCTCCGCCTGATCGTCCGCGTGGTGCGCGGTCGCCACCGCGACTGCACCGATCGCGCGGGCGTGATCGGCGAGCAGCGCGTAGCGCACGCTGCGTGCCTGCGCCTGCAAACTGGCGCCGGTCGGCGGCACCGTCGCGGTCAGGATCGCGTGCGCAACGCCAAGGTCGGCACAGACCGCGGCAACCATCGCGGCTTCGTCCGCTGCTTCTGGTCGCAAGCCATGATCGACCGTCGCCGCCGCGATCCCGCCGGGCAGCGCCACAGCGGCGAGCGCCAGCATCGCCATGCTGTCCGGACCGCCCGATACTGCTAGCAGCAGCGGCGCCGGCACGATGCCAGCAACCCGCGCCATATCGGCGGCGAACCGCGCCGCTTCGATCATCTCGCCGCTGCCGTTATTCGCATTTGGCGGCGGTGCGGCCGCGCGCGACATCGGCTTTCATGCTCGCGCCGATCTTCGTGCCATAAACCTCGGTCAGCTCCGCATAGACTTTGCAGGCATCGCCGGGCTTCTTGAGCGTCATCAGCGACTGCGCGAGATAATACAGACTTTCCGACGCGCGCTCGCCATCGGGCATCTTCTTGTAATTGTCATAAAATGCCATCGACGCCAGGCTGGGCTTGCCATCGTCGAGGTACGCGCGGCCGAGCAGATTCTGCGCATAACTGGCGCGGCGATGCTTGGGGTAATCGGCGACCGTCTTCTTCAGCTGCGCCGCGGCTTCCGGGTACAGCTTGGCTGCCCACAAGCGGTAGCCATAGGAATATTCG
>DASTLZ010000002.1:0-1777 GCA_035714425.1 Sphingomonas sp. | reverse complement strand
AGGATTGAAGACAATGCGTAAGCTCACATTTGCGGTCGCCGCAGCAGCCGCCGCTTTCGCCGCGCCCGCCTTCGCGCAGGACATGGCAGCACCCGCCGATCCGGCGATGCAGACCGCCGCCACCGCACCTGCGGAAGAGGGGCCGACCGCGCCCGACGGCACCAGCGCGTTCGGCATCGAACCCTATTTCGGCATCATGGGCGGCTGGGAGAAATTCGACAACGAGCGCAATGCGGGGATCCCGCAGGCGCTTAACCCCAATGGCACGGTTCGCCGCGGCTACAAGCCCGAGGGTTCGCTGGTCCAGGGCGTGCTCGGCGTCAACGTCCCGCTCGGACCGGTGTTCGTCGGCGCCGAAGGTAACGTGATCAAGGGCATCGATGGCAACATCGACTGGGAATATGGCGCAGCAGGCCGCTTCGGCTTCCGCGCCGGCGACAGCGGCCTGTTCTACGGCAAGGTCGGCTACCAGTGGGTGAACTTCGACAAGTTCGCGGTGTCGTCCACCAACGGCGGTAACACCCAGCGTGACTATCACGCGGTGACCTACGGGATCGGCGCCGAAGTCGGCCCGAAGGACATCGGGCTCGGCGGCATCACCGGCAATGCGGGCTTCCGCATCCGTGCCGAGGTCAACACCTTCGGCGAAGCGCACAGCTTCCGCCCGATGCTGGGGATCGTGACCCACTTCTAAGCCCGTTACGGGATCGGAAGACGAGGGGGGCGGGGCCGCGAGGTCCTGCCCCTTTTCCGTGTGTTCGCCCACGAACGCCCGATACGTAGAGCTACTATCTTTCAGCCGGTCGCCCGAAGGTGTATCGATCCCCGATGGCGGCGATCGTTGACGCACGAGAGAAGCTCGAGGATGCAGCCGGTGCAATCGACGGCGGCTATGCTGCGTGGAAGCGCGCCAAGATCGAGCGGGGGCTTGCGCAAAGCCAAGACCGAGATGCCTTGATCCCGATCGAGCAGCTTCTTCGCGACCCCAGATTTGGCGGTTAAGTTCACGCCGCAGGCGCGTGATGATCTAGCGGCGATCCGGGACTGGATAGCTCGAGACGACGTCTTGGCGGCAGAGCGGGGGGTCGGTCGCCTCGTGCAGACGACGATCATCATCGGCGAGTTCCCGCATATGGGACGAAACGGATTGGTGTCGGGCACGCGCGAGTTCACCGTCGCAGGATTGCCTTACCTTGTCGTCTACGCTGTCGTCGCTGAGGCCAACGTAGACATACTCGCATTTCTACATACCCGTCGCCGATATCCCTAATTCTCGCGATCGGATCGCCGCGGCTGGTAAACGCACGACGCGTCAAGACCAGCCGCAGCCATCGGCATCTACTCAGCCGCGACACCCGCCGCGCTGAACATGTCCGCGCCCATACCGACATCCTCGTTCGCCGCGGGACGGCCGATCTTGGCCTTTTGGCGCTTGTCGAAGCTATCCCAGACGTCGTTCCACTGGCCCTTCGTCGCGGCCTTGGAATATTCGGTGGCCCGCTGTTCGAAGAAATTGGCGTGCTCGACGCCGTTGAGCATCGGTGCGAGCCAGGGCAGCGGGTGTTCGTCGATCATGTAGATCGGCTTCAGCCCGAGCTGGTTCAGCCGCCAGTCGGCGATGAAGCGGATATACTTCTTAATCTCCTTGGGGGTCATGCCGTTGACCGGCCCCATCTCGAACGCGAGATCGATGAAATTGTCCTCGAGCCGGATGGTCGTCTGGCAGACGTCGGCGATGTCGTCCTTCACCGCCTTGGTCAGGCACTGGCGCTCCTGG
>DASTLZ010000001.1:0-4424 GCA_035714425.1 Sphingomonas sp. | reverse complement strand
CGGCGTTCGTCGCGGGCACGCTGGACACCGGCCTGATCGCGCGGGAGGGCGCCGCGCTGATGCCCGCCGTGCTGCCCAGTGCGGCGGCGCTGGCGGATGCCGCCGCGGCGCTGGCGGGGGTGGGCGCGTTTCGCGGCTTTCGCCTGAATGCCGCGCCGTGCCGCACCGCGCGGCTGCTGGTGGGTGGCACCGCGGTCGAGGTGGATTTCGCCGATGCCGACAGTGCCGAAAGCGCGGTCGATCGCCTGCTGGTGAGCGAAGAGGGCCAGACGTGGGACGTCACGCCGTTCCGCGCGATCGGCGGCGGTGCGGGGGCGGCGGCGGACGGCGCGATTCTGTCGCCGATGCCCGGCCGGATCATCGCGGTCGAGGTGGCGGAGCGCGACGCGGTGACCGCGGGCCAGCGGCTGGTGACGCTGGAGGCGATGAAGATGGAACACAGCCTGACCGCGCCGTTCGACGGGATCGTCGCCGAATTGCCCGCGACATCGGGCGATCAGGTGAGCGAAGGCGCGTTGCTGGTGCGGATCGCGCGCGTCGATCCGGGACCCGTCGATACGAAAGCGGAGGACAAGGGCTGATGGCCGGGCGTTGCTATGACGCATGGCGGGTCGGCGACCGGCTGATCCACGAGATCCGGCGGACGGTGACGGAAACCGACAATCTGCTGTTTTCGACGATGACCCACAACCCGCAGCCATTGCATCTGGATGCCGAAGCGGCACGCGCATCGGAATTCGGCCGCATCCTGGTCAACGGCACCTTCACCTTCGCCCTGATGGTCGGGCTGTCGGTGGGGGACACCACGCTGGGCGTGCTGATCGCCAATCTGGGATACGACAAATTGGTGATGCCAAAGCCCGTGTTCATCGGCGACACGCTGCGTGCCGAAACCGAAGTAACCGCGCTGCGCGACAGCAAGTCGCGGCCGGACGCCGGATTGGTGACGTTCCGCCACGACATGCTGAACCAGCGCGACGAACTGGTCTGCCAATGCTTGCGTACGGCTTTGCTGAAGCGGGGGTAGCGGGCGGCGGATCGCGCCGCGGCTAACGCCAATCGGCCATCATCGGCGTGGCGCTGCCTGGCGATCAGATCATGAAGGAAGTGGTGCCCAGGGGCGGAGTCGAACCACCGACACGACGATTTTCAGTCGTCTGCTCTACCACTGAGCTACCCGGGCACACCGATCGACGAGCGATCGGAAGGGCGCGTTTAGTCGGGCTCGTGCTGGCTGTCCAGCCCTTCCGCATCGGCGGTGGGGCCGGGTATGCGATAGCCGTCGTCGAGCCATTGCAGCAGATCGCGGTCGCGGCAGCCGGGCGAGCAGAAGGGCTTGTGCGCGGGAGCCGTGGGCTTTGCGCAGACGGGGCAATTGCTCATGCGCTCTCCAATTCGTGGGTTACGCCGGTGCGGCGGGCGAGTTCGGCGAGCCAATCGGGCCGCGCGGTGATTCTGGCAAGCACGGCAGGGGGCAGGCGGTGGCGGCGGGGTGCGGAGGGCGGCGTGCGTTCCAGGATGCGCAGCGCGGCGCGTGCGGCGGCACCGACGGGATCGGCGCGCAGCCGTTCGGGGATCGACGCCCGGGGGCGGGGGCGGACGATCTGGACGAAGCCGAAGCCGTTCATCGCGGTGCGTTCGAAGGGCAGCGGCAGATGCGCGTCGATCGCGTCGGTCACCGCCTGACGCGGCGCTTTGCCGGCGAGGGTGGGGAAATCGATGCCGATCGAGCCGCCGATGCCGTGGCGGCGGATCGCCTGCGCGACGGCAACCGCCGCCTCCACCGCCAGCGCATCGAGCGGGGGGGCGCCGTCGACGTCGAACAAGGTCATCGCCGGGGTCGGCGTCATGCGCAGCGCGCCGCGCGCGAACACGATTTCGCCGGACAGGGCTTCGTCGAGCAATTCGGACCAGCCGGCGGCTTCCAGTGCGTCGGATTCGTGCGGGTAGGGCGTGCGGACCGGCAGGCGGGTGGCGTGGATACGCGCGCGCAGATCGGGGGCCGGAGCGGGCATGGCTTCGGAGACGATGGCGCGTGGCGGCTTGGCACGGCCGGGTTCGGGCAGCGCCTCGCGCACGATTTCCACTGTCAATGCAGCACCTTGCGTGGTGCCGGCGGGGACGTGGAGCAGCGTGGCTTCGGTGCCGTCGGCCAGGGTGAGGCGCGCGGTGCGGGCGGGGAGGAGGGCGGCGACGCGCGCGTGCAGGACGGCGCCGACGCGCAGGCCGCCGCCATCCGGCTCGATCGCGGCTTCGACGATGCGGTCGCCGTCGACCAGGGCGGCGCGCTGTTCACCGATCCCGGCTTCGAACAGCCATTCAGCCAAGCGGCAGCCCCGCGGCGCGCAGCAGGGCGCGGGTTTCGAACAGGGGCAGGCCGATGACGCCCGAATGGCTGCCCGACAGGAAGCGCACGAAGGCCTCTGCGCGCCCCTGAATGGCATAGCCGCCGGCCTTGCCGAGCCCTTCGCCGCACGCGAGATAGCCGTCGATCTCCTGACTTGTCAGGGGCTTGAAGGCGACGATCGTGTCCGACAGGCGCGTGCGCACGACGCCGTCGGGGCCGATGACGCAGATCGCCGACAGGCAATGGTGGCGGCGGCCGGACAAGGCGCGGAGCAGATCGGCCTGCACCGATAGGGTGTCCGCCGGGGGCAGGATGCGGCGGCCGAGCGCGATAATGGTGTCGCCGGCCAGCACGATGTCGCCGTCCGCGCGCGCCACCGCATTGGCTTTCCCGACTGCGAGGCGCAGCGCGTAGGCGCGCGGAAGTTCTTGAGAACGCGGGGTTTCGTCGATCGCCGGTGCCTCGATACGATCGGGCACCACGCCCAGCCGGGCGAGCAGATCGCGGCGGCGGGGGGAGGATGAGGCGAGAACCAGACGGGGAATCGGCTGGGGCGGCACGGCGGCCGAAGTCGTCATCGCGGCGTCACTTGAAACGATAAGTGATCCGGCCCTTGGTCAAATCATAGGGCGTGAGTTCGACCAGCACTTCGTCGCCGACGAGCACGCGGATGCGGTTCTTGCGCATCTTGCCGGCAGTGTGGCCCAAAATCTCATGATCGTTCTCAAGCGTCACGCGGAACATCGCATTGGGGAGCAATTCCACCACGCGGCCGCGCATCTCGAGCAATTCTTCCTTGGCCAAAATCTACCTCTGTTCGTACTTATCGGTCGCGCCCTTAGCGCAAGCACCGGCAAAAGGAAAGCAAGGCGCGGGCAAAGCCGGCGACCGGCGATATCGCCGAAAATCGCGCGGATCGGGAGAGCGCCGTGTCCACCCGATATGGCGAGCGTGGCGGCGTTCGACAATCGCGAGGCGGCGAAAACGTGCGCGAATTTTTCACGCGGCCACCCGCTTTTTCGCGTTTTTTCGCAGGGCGGATCGAAAAACGCACTGCGCCGTGCGGTTTTTGCGTGTTTTTTCGCGAAATTTTCACCCCCGATTTCGCGCGGCGTGTTGGATCAGGATTTTGCGGGGATCGGGGGTTCGGCGGGGGCCGGCGCGACCCGTTTCGCCGCATCCTTGGCGAAGCGGGGGATCTGATAATCGGGGCGCAGCCAGCGGACGTGGCCGGCGGCTTCCTCCGCTGCCCGTTCGGCGTTGAGAGCGACGAGGCGGGCGACGATCTCCGCCGGTGCGAGGTCCGCGGGCCAGCCATAAGCGGCGGCGACGGCGGCATCGATCTGGTCGTGGAGATGGCGGACGATGCGGGCGCGGGCATCCCGGGCATCGGCTTCGTCGGCGGCGGACAGGGTGGCGCCGGCGCGGAGTTTTTCGACCAGATTGTAGAGCCCGGTCATCGTCAGGCGCGGATGCTCCGCGAGCGCCGCCTTGCGGGTGGCGTCGAGTTCTTCCGCCAGATCGGCGATGGTGGTGCGTTGATCGGATGTGGGATCGGGGAAGGGGAAGGGATCGAAAATCTTGGATCGATTGTAACGGGAGCGGTCCTCCAACGTTCCGCCCACCTTGGCTGCCCAACAGGTATGCACCAGCGACGACAATATGCCCAGAAGTACCGCATCGTCGCAAGCAACTACAACTAAAGCATCATCTGCCAAGATCATGCCGTCGATAAATGTAAACATTCGATATTTCGCAGTGACCGGTGTGGCGATGTACCGGTGCAGCCCTTCGAGGGCAGGCCTGATTTCCGAGCGAGACTCGCCAAAGAGCCACCATCTTTCTCGATAGCTTGACCGACGATTTACGTTGCGCTCGGGCTTCACTGTTACAAGCAGGTGTTGATAGATTTCTGGAAACTTCTGCCGAACCTCCAGTTCCGAAAGCCCGAAAAGGTCGATTGCATACGCATCGCGTGATTGCTGAAGCAGATCGCGGCCGTTTCGATAAGGCCGGATACGGTCGCTGGCACCCAGGCGTGTGTGCCAGCCGACGTGAGCAGCATCCGCTTGCGTGA